>JBFFLM010000038.1:0-8416 GCA_041554835.1 Methanogenium sp. | reverse complement strand
GGGGCCCGAATTTTCACACATCAAGGACGACAAGGTGTATATGGTCGATGTGACGGCCAAGGAAGACGTTTCCCGGACGGCAACGGCGCGGGGGAGGATATACCTGAAGGAAGAGACGCTCCGTGCGATTCGCGACGGGGAGGCTGTGAAGGGCAATGTCCTTGCAACGGCGCGGGTGGCGGGTGTGATGGCGGTCAAGAGCACCCCTTCCCTGATTCCGATGTGCCATCCCCTGCCGGTCGGCGGGGTGGAGGTGGACTTTGTCCATGGCGACGGGTACATCGAGGCGACCGTCACGGTCAGGACCTACGGGAAGACCGGTATCGAGATGGAGGCCCTGACCGGCGTGAGCGTCGCACTTCTCACGATATGGGACATGGTCAAATCGGCGGAGAAGGACGAGCACGGCCAGTATCCCTCGACCCGCATCGACGGCATCGAAGTGACGGAAAAACGGAAGGGGTTCTGAAGGGGACTCCCTGCTCCCCTGCTTTTTTATACCTTCAACGCAAAAATATACGAACCACTGGACAGATGTCCACTGGAACAAAGGGATGTGGTCCTCGATTACGGGGGCTGAACCTTCATGGTGAATCAACCAATGTCAAGATCAATGTACAGCTATGTTCGTGAGGCATGGAAGAAGCCTGACGAGACCGAAGTGAAAGCACTTCTCTGGAACAGAATGCAGGTATGGCGCCGGGAAGGCAGTGTCGTGCGCGTTGAGCGCCCGACCCGTATTGACCGGGCACGCACCCTCGGGTACCGTGCAAAGCAGGGCATCATCGTTGCACGGGTGAAGGTCCGCCGTGGCGGTCGCCGGAAATCCCGTTACATCCGCGGTCGCCGGACCAACCGGATGGGCATGAGCCGCATCACTGCAGGAAAGAGCATCCAGCGGATTGCAGAGGAGCGCGCATCACGTAAGTTCGTGAATATGGAAGTCCTCAACTCGTACTGGGTCGGCGAAGACGGCCGCTCGAAGTACTATGAGGTCATCCTCGTGGACGGTCACCACCCGGCGATCAAGAATGACCGCCACCTTGGCTGGATGGCTGACCCGAAACAGCGCGGTCGTGCCGAACGTGGTCGTACCAGCGCAGGCCGGAAGGGACGTGGCATGCGAAAGCGCGGGAAGGGTACCGAGCACACCCGCCCGAGCATCCGTTCCAATGCCAACAAGGGGAAATAACCCCTTTTACATTTTTCCAGTAACCGCCGGGGAGCGGCGGCGATTCCCGGCTACATACAGCCACGAAAGCACCTGCCGCAGGAGTCTGGTGACCTATGTTCTCAACCGACGCAACAATCCACCCGTATCCGGCCGGTGACACGTCTCTGAGGCGGTTTGCAGTTGAACTGAAGAGCCTTGGCTACGACAGTGCCGTTGCCGCCGGCATCGGGGAGAGGTGCGAATACGAAGGTATTGTCTTCCTGAAAGGGACGATCATCCCCGGCGCTGCGATGAAGGAAGTCATCAGGACCATCCGGGAGGACCGAGGGGCGTCGGATGTGATCATGGTCTGTGCCGGAGATCTCGGGTTCAACCGGTCCGTACTCACGTACCCCGGCGTACATATCCTCAAGGGGGTCCATGCCGTTCACCGGAGTGCCTTTGATCATGTGGCGGCCCGGTCGGCGGCGGACCGGGGTGTTGCGGTGGATATCGACCTCTCGGTGATGACCTGCCTGAAGGGGGTACGGCGCCAGCGTGCGCTGGAACGTCTTACGGATGTCGCCCGTCTCTCCCGCAAGTACGGGTTTCCCCTCACGGTCTCTTCGGGTGCGCATTCGCTTCTCGGCCTCAGGTCCACGCGGGCGGTCGGCCATCTTCTCACGCTTATCGGGCTGGATGCCTCTGAGGCTGCCGCTGCTCTGGGGGGCGTGAGGGCCGTGGTGGACAAACCACTGCCGGTCGAGGTGATCGAATGGTAAAGCCCAGGCCGCCGACGATGAGGACGAACTGGCGATATATCTCTGCGCGGATCGTCCCTGCGTGGTACCGGCCCGACCCGCGGGAGGTCTACTATGCCGTCATCGATGCAGCCACCTGGATGTGGGGTGACACCGGTACTGCGGCTATGCAGCCTGTGGTCATCGAAGCCATGCCGGGACGGGTCGTCATACGGTGTGCACGGGGGCATGAGGATGCCCTTGAGGCGGCCCTTGCCGCCGTAACGGCGGTGAACGGGTGCAGTGTGGCTATCCATCCGCAGCGCACCTCGGGGACGCTGCGTGCACTTCGAAGGAGGGTTCCTGTACCCTCCCCTGAAGAGGAAGGGGCGTTGATGGAACTGAAGGGCGAATCATACCGTATAAAAGGCAAATCGGGTCAAAAGGTTGATTTAGTAAAGGACGGTATTAAAAAACAGGTATCTCTATACGTTACTCAGGAAGACTTGGAGGAATAATATGCAACCAATGCAGGCACAGATGGGATATGACAGGGCGATTACGGTATTCAGCCCTGATGGCAGGCTCTATCAGGTAGAGTATGCCCGTGAGGCAGTCAAGCGGGGAACCACCGCAGTGGGAATCAAGTGCAGTGACGGAGTTGTCCTCATTGTCGACAAACGTGTCAGTTCACGTCTTCTCGAGCAGTCGTCGATCGAGAAAATTTTCATGATCGACGAACACATCGCCGTTGCGTCGTCGGGACTTGTCGGGGATGCACGCTCGCTCGTTGACCGGGCACGGGTGGAATCACAGATCAACCGGGTCACCTACAGCGAGTCTATTGATATCGAGACGCTCTCAAAGAAACTCTGCGATCATATGCAGACCTATACCCAGTTTGGCGGGGCCCGTCCGTACGGCACCGCTCTTCTCATCGCCGGTGTAAGCGAAGGCGTGCCCCGGCTCTTTGAGACGGATCCGTCGGGTACCCTTCTGGAGTACAAGGCCACCGGCATCGGCACCGGCCGCCCGGCCGTCATGAAGGTATTCGACGAGGAATATGACGAGACGATGGTCATGGCCGATGGCATTCTCCTTGGTCTTCGGGCACTCCATGCCGCGACCGAGGGCAAGTTCGATGTCGATACGGTCGAGATCGGAGCGATTCCGAATGATACCGGCATCTTCAGGAAGATGAGCAAGGATGAGGTCGACGAATACACGACCAAGTTCGAGGCTGCATCACCGGAACAGACCGAGTAGGTGGGCACGGTGATCCCTCTTGACCAGGCAGTGGTTGCCCGGCTTGACAGCCACGGTGAACGGTTTGAGATCCTTGTCGACCCCGATATGGCGGCACTGATACGGCAGGGCGAAGAGATCCAGATAGAGGATGCCGTCGCGGCGCTGTTCATCTTTGAAAACTCCTCAAAGGCCGCCAAGGCCTCCGAAGAGTCCCTGAACAAAGTCTTCGAGACGACGGAGTTCGAACCGGTTGCACTGCGCATCATCAAAAAAGGCGAAATTCATCTGACGGCAGAACAGCGCAAGGCGATGATTGAGGCCCGGCGCCGCCAGGTCATCACCTTCATTGCGCGCAATGCCATCAACCCGCAGACCCGGCTTCCCCATCCGCCGCAGCGTATTGAGATGGCGATGGAGGAGGCGCGGGTCAATGTCGACCCGTTCAGGAATTTTGAAGAGCAGGTAAAAGACGTCATCAAGGCGCTTCGCCCGCTCCTGCCGATCAAATTTGCAGAGATGCGGTTTGCGGTAAAAATTCCCGGCGATTACGCGGCAAAGGCATATGGTGAGATTGCGGCTGCCACCACCATTGAACGGGATCAGTGGCAGAACGACGGGTCGTGGATCTGCGTTGTCCGTATCCCTGCGGGGATACAGGACGAGTTTTACAGTCTCATCAACCGTGTCTCGAAAGGCGACGCAGAAGTGAAGATCCTGGATCAGGATTAATAAAGGTTAAGAGTAAATATATACAGACACATCAGGGGTATTCCATATGGCAAAGAAAGGAAGACAGAGAGCGAAAGGCCGGATCACCGGAAGCGCCGGAAGGTTCGGTCCCCGGTACGGTCGCTTTATCAGAAAGCGTGTCAACGAAGTAGAGAAAGTATCGCGCGCAAAACACATCTGTCCGCGCTGTGATACGCAGGCAGTCTCGCGCCAGGGTACCGGAATCTGGGAATGCCGCAAATGCGGATTTAAATTTGCAGGCGGTGCCTATGTGCCGCAGACCCCGAACCTCAAGGTTGCCCTGCGCACCATTGAGCGTTCTCTTGTAAAGGAGTCGTGAAGGTCCTTGGCAGGATATAAATGTGCACGGTGCAAGCAGAAAGTCGAGATCGACGTTAATGTCCGCTGTCCCTATTGCGGGCACCGTATACTTTTTAAGGAACGCGGAGCAGGCATCAAGCACCTGAAGGCCAGATGACACTGGTTACCACGTCGCGGAAACCTGTTCCCGAATTGCGAACCTTTTCTAAAGACCTTGCATTTACCCTGGAGGCTTCCTATACGCCGCGGGGAAAAGCCGGGCTCAGTGTCGTGCTTGAAGAAGACACGTCTGTTCTTGTGGTGTCCCGTGATGCCGGTGAAAACCTGATCGACATTTATGCATCAGGCGAGCCGGTGGCTGCGCTGAGGTTTCGATCCTTTGACGTGACCCGGCGGGAAGGGCCGCTGAATCGCGGGATTCAGACAGGTAACCAAACGGTTTATAATACACTGAAAAAATATCTTGATGTTACTCTTACGGAGACTGCCGGGAACGACTGTTCGTTCCAGGGGACTCAGGGGAGGCAGTATGTCCTCAGAGACGTCAGATGTGCATGAAGCAGTCTTCCGGTTCAGGCCCAAACGCCCTGGACTGATCTATGAAGCGGTTCTTCCGGAACTGGAGGATATCGGGCGCTCATGTGCCACACTCAGGCTAGATGACGACGGCGGTCTTACCCTGAACATTTCCGGAGAAGATGTGCCTGCCCTGCGGGCAGCCCTGAATACGTATCTTCGGCTGGTAATGATTGCAGAAGAGATGCAGGAGGTAATAATTACATGAATTCTCTACCACCCAAAATCCAGAACCAGATTGCAATGCTGCAGCAGGTGCAGCAGCAGCTTTCCACGATTATGCAGCAGAAAATGCAGTATGAAATGATGGAAAAAGAGGCAAAGAAAGCCCAGGAAGAACTGAAGGATATTTCTGACGATGCAAATGTCTATGTGAGCATCGGCAGCGTGATGATGCAGCAGGACCGCGAAAAGGTTGTCGCAGACATTACGGAAAAGATCGATACCTTCGAGCTCAGGATAAAGTCACTTGACCGGCAGGAAAAAGCCCTCCAGTCAAAGCTCGAGCAGCTCCAGGCACAGGTGAAGGCAGCCCTTGAGGGAGGCATTCACCCGCCTGAGGCTCAGTAATCTCTTTTTATTTAAAAAATTGGATTATCTGGTCCGGTAGACCAGGTTCAGTGCATTGATCATGGCATCGACTGAGGCAAGCACAATATTGTCCGACGATGCGGACGCGTCGTAAATCCTGCCCTTTTCGTCTTCGACGGCGATGGTCACGTGGCCGATTGCATCGCTGCCTCCCGAGATGGCGGAGACCGAGTATTCCTTCAGCTGCATGTTCCGGGGTACGATCCCCAGGAGGGCGTTCATTGCAGCATCGACGGGTCCGTTGCCGGTACTGCAGCAGATACGTTCTGCCCCGTCCACTGTCGCCTTGACCGTGGCGGTTGCAAGGACATGGTTTCCCGTCAGGATGGCGATATCATCCAGGATGATGGACTTTTCAATGGCTGACTGGCCGATGAGCGTCTCTGCGATCTCATAGAGGTCGTTCTCCGTGACCTTGTGGCCTTTGCCCGCGATCTCCTTGATGCGCAGGACGATCTTGTCGAGCTGTTCTGGATTTGCCGCGATCCGGGCTTCGGTAAGCATCTGGCTTACCGCATGACGCCCGACGTGTTTGCCCAGCTTCAGGCGCCGTCGGTGGCCCACCATCTCGGGGGTCATGATGCCGGGTTCGAAGGTGCTGGCTTCCGAGAGCACTCCCTGCGAGTGGATGCCGCTTTCGTGGGAGAATGCATTGTCTCCCACCACCGGCTGCGTCGGGGCAATGCCAATTCCCGAGAACCGCGACACCATCCTGGAGGTCTCGACGAGCCGTTCGGTGACGATTCCCGTTTCCATCCCGAAGATGGACGTGAGCGACATCACCGTCTGGGCAAGGTCCGCATTGCCTGCACGCTCGCCGATGCCGTTGACGGTGACCTGGACCTGTGATGCTCCCGCCTCTGCCGAGGTGACGGTGTTTGCGACCGCCATCCCGAAGTCGTTGTGGCAATGGATGTCGATGGGGCAGGCGACGTTCTCATCGATGAACCGCACCAGGTTGTGCATGGACGTGGGCGTTGCGATGCCGACCGTGTCCGGCACATTGATGATGGTCGCTCCTGCATTCACGGCTGCCCGGTATACCTCGATGAGGTCACCGGGGGCCGTCCTCGTCGCATCCATGGCCGAGAACATCACCTCGCCGATATGGTCGCGGGTATACCCGACGATATCCGCTGTGATGGCGAGGACTTCTTCGTGGCTCTTTTTGATCGTATGCGTGCGCTGCACTTCCGAGGTCGGGATGAAGACATGCACCATATCCACGCCGCAGTCGATGCAGGTGTCGACATCGCTCCGGATGGAACGTGCCAGGCCGCAGATCTTTGCGCCGGGACTCTCTGATGCAATGGTGCGGACGGTCTCCTTCTCGTCGACGGACGATGCCGGAAACCCTGCCTCAATTACGTGGACGCCGATATCGGCGAGTTGATGCGCTATGGCTATCTTCTGATCCAGTGTGAAGGAGACGCCGGGTGTCTGTTCACCATCCCTCAGGGTGGTGTCAAAAATAGTGACCGCTCTCGTTTCAGTACGTTGTTCGCCAAAGAAGGCGACCTGCCGCAGATTCTGCGACGTTTCCGTGTGATCTCAGTTGCTGAGACATGGCTTCCTGTATATTCTTCCTGGGATAAAAAAGGATGGTATCCGGACGATTCCGGCTTTCCCGCTCAAATCATAATCTTTAATACCGGAACGGTCCTATATTGTAGAGCACCACGGTATCAGACCCGCCTTAACTCAGACTGGTAGAGTGCGCGGCTGTAGTATGGTTTGCCGCAAGAGGTAACTGCGCGGCTACCGCGATGTCCCCGGTTCGACTCCGGGAGGCGGGATCTGCTTAAAGTGTGCAACGATGCCCAGGTAGTGTAGGGGCCTATCATGCAGCCCTGTCACGGCTGCGACACGGATTCGAATTCCGTCCTGGGCGTAGCATTTTTTTATTATTTATTTGTGTGAGCAATGAGCTCTTTTTATCGGCATTCTTCTTCTCATGAGCCCTATAGGAAGTGAAAAAAAGGATGAAAATTTGTAAGAGGAATTATCCCCGCTGCATGAGGTGCCAGACCGGTGTTCCTTCCGAACCGAGATCCACCTTGAGATACGCCTCCTCGTAATTGAGGTCTGCCGGAACCTTGAAAAGAAGTAGGGCTTCGATCATCTCCTCCCGATTGAGATACTGTTTGGTGTAAGCATGGCCGAGCGGTTTCAGGTAGCCGGACGGGGACTCTGCGGTATATTCCTCCCCATTCCAGACGATCGAAAACTTCGAGGGGTCGGGTGTCGTGATGCGGGAACTGCCGCCGCCCCGGTAGCCCCAATGGCTGACCTCGATGATGGGCAGGACGAATTTGTATCCGTATCCGGAGAGGATCTTTTCCTCTTCCCCGTCCTCATTGGTGGTGATGTAGAGGGTCGATCCCTTCACCCCGGTGATCTTCATGGATATGTCGTTTACCTTCTTCGCATCCTGGTAGCGGTAGAAGTCATGGAAGTACATTGCGTGGGGGAAGAAGTCATCAGAGGGCAGATTGAGATACTCGGTATTGATCTCCTTGAGGTCCAGTCCAGAGAGGGCATTATTGTTGTGTTCTATGCCGGCGATGAGGTAATCGTTACCTTTCCGGATGGCGTCCGGTTCGGTAAAGGACGATCCGTACCAGAGCATGGCACCGGCGTTCTGGTAGCTGTCGACGCCGTCGATGAACTCGGCAATTTCGTCACGATAGGCGGGTGCAACGGGGATGTCGGAAATCTCTGTTTTGATAGTATGTGCCTCTTCCATAAGCCTGAGGGATACCTCTTCCATGGCATCGTAATCGTTGTTGAGGGCGCTATCTGATATCTGGTTCACGATGACGTTGAGAGATATGGTATAGTCCTCGATGGCGTCCTTGAGAACTATGGGAGACACATAAAGGCCGTATTTGTCAAATTCTTCATAGGAGATGTCCTTTTTGACTGTAGGACATATGCGTTCCTCAGGATGTTCGTACATGGAGTTGACGTAAGAATCATCTAAACGGATGATGGTCCAGTCGTCCTGGCAGATATAGGTGCCGCTTTCCCACCCCCCATCAAGGGCAGCAAGGTCTTC
>JBFFLM010000037.1:0-8673 GCA_041554835.1 Methanogenium sp. | reverse complement strand
CCTTGCGGCGGGGCTCGACCGGCCGGAGCGCCTCCGGGGGATCACGACCGGGGCAAGCGACTGCTGCACCGCGTACGGGTGCCGGCTCGTCGGGGGCGATGTCGATGCCCATGACGAGTGCACCCTCGTTTCGACCGGCCTTGGAAAGGTGGCAGCCGAACATCTCGTCCGCCGTACCGGGGCGGTGCCGGGCGATCTGGTCGGGGTGGTGGGTGCCTGCGGGTGCGCCCAGGCGGGGCTGGACGGCTTTGCCGCGCACTGGCAGGCGCTGGTTGTGCCGCACCCCCGGGTCCGCGAGGGGCATGCCCTGGGAGAGGCCGGGGCGACGGCGATGATGGACATCTCCGACGGGCTTGCCCTCTCCCTGCACGACCTCGCCGCGGCCTCGGGCGTCGGCATGGAGGTGGCGATGGC
This sequence comes from Methanogenium sp., assembly GCA_041554835.1. GTDB lineage: Archaea > Halobacteriota > Methanomicrobia > Methanomicrobiales > Methanomicrobiaceae > Methanovulcanius. The sequence continues at coordinate 8,259 of JBFFLM010000037.1, read as the reverse complement.
GAACATCCCCCTCCCGGAGGGGGTGCCCGAACCGGCGGCGTCCCGCTATGCCCTCTTCGGCGGCGGGGACTTCGGGCTGCTTTTTACCTGCCCGGAGGATGTCTGGCCGGTGACGGGGGTCGACGCCGTCATCATCGGGCGTGTGGTGGCAGGAGAGGGTGTCCGCCTCGACGGGCTGCCGTTGCCCGCCCGCGGGTATGCCCATCGGTGGGACGGCGGAGGGGGAGACGATGGCAGGGATATCCCCGGCAATGAGTGATCTTCAGGGATATGATCCCATTTTGCCGGATGAGCAGGATGGCGGGAATTTCTGTTCCGGCACCTGGTAATATATACCAGGTCTCACCACTCTGGTCATGGCCGGGATGCGGCGGTGCGGCCGTTGCATTCGGGTGATGGTTTGAAGGTGAGGCATGCCTCGTCCGGCAGGCGATGAGATCTACAGCAACGCCCGGGTCCTTGCACTGGTCCCGGCTCTTTCGGTGATGGCAGACTACTCGCTCACCTTCTATTATTCACAGGGGGTCGATGAAATCGTGCAGTCCGAGTTTTCGCCGGTCGTCAGGTTTGCCGCCGAGTACGGCGTCGTCCCGGTTGCGATTGGCGCCCTGGTGCTCATATACTACCTCTTTTCGTATGTTGCCCTGCAGGCGTTGTGCGGTACCTGCGTCTATCCGTTTGCCGTGGGCATTCTTGCCACGGTATCGCTTACCCATGTGATGGGGGGATTTTCCTGGCTGGTGCGCATCCCGTTCTATTCCTTTATGGTCCACGGGCTTTCCATCATGACCCTTCTTCTTGCCGCGACCGGTCTTCTATGGGGCCTCTACCGCTGCCCGGCGCAGCTGAGGTTCGGGCGTCCATGAAGAGAAGAGGGGAGATGACCTCCACGAATCAGTACCTGACGTGGTGGTATTCATTTGAAACGGTCATGGATACCGCATGACCCCGGATGGCTGCCGGTGAATCATGAATACAAGTGAAGAAATGTCCTTCGGGTCTTCGAAGGATACGAACAGATGGACTTGGCGGGATTTGAACCCGCGGCCTCTACGTTGCGAACGTAGCGATCTACCCCTGATCTACAAGCCCTCGAACAGTGCTGTCAGCGGTTCTCCACGAAGGGCTCCAAACAGTTGTCCAGAATAGTATTGGTGTGGGGGGATATCAAATTAGAGGATAATCTCGATATCCAGTTTCTCCGCAAGTTCCTTGTAGCGGTTGCGGATGGTGACTTCGGTGACCCCTGCGACCTCAGCGACCTCGCGCTGGGTCCTGCGTTCGCCGCCGAGGATGGAGGAGATGTAGATGGCGGCTGCCGCGACACCGGTCGGGCCGCGCCCGCTCGTCAGTTCACGCTCGCCTGCCTGCCGGAGGATCTCGACCGCACGGGACTGGACCTCGCCCTTGAGGTTCAGGCCTGAGCAGAACCGGGGGACGTAGTCGATGGGGGATGTCGGGAGGAGTTTTAAGCCGAGTTCACGGGAGATGAACCGATAGGTCCTGCCGATCTCCTTACGGGAGACACGGGACACCTCGGCAATCTCGTCGAGGGTACGCGGGACACTGCACTGGCGGCAGGCCGCATAGAGGGCTGCGGCGGCGACGCCTTCGATCGAACGGCCGCGGATGAGGTTCTTGTCGACCGCATCACGGTACACGACGGCAGCGGTCTCACGCACGTTTCGCGGAAGGCCGAGTGCCGATGCCATGCGGTCCAGTTCGGAGAGGGCGAATGCGAGGTTTCTCTCGGTCGCGTTGGAGACACGGATACGGCGCTGCCACTTGCGCAGACGGTAGAGCTGGGCACGGTTTTTGGAGGAGATCGCACGGCCGTAGGAATCACGGTTCCTCCAGTCGATCATCGTGGAAAGACCCTTGTCGTGGATGGTGAACGTCATCGGGGCGCCCACACGGGACCGCTTCATACGCTGGTCGTGGTCGAAGGCACGCCACTCGGGACCGCGGTCGATGAACTCCTCATCCAGAACAAGGCCACAGTTCTGGCAGACGAGCTCCGCACGTTCGTAGTCCTGGACGAGCTGGCGGCTGCCACACTCGGGACAGACGGTCTTGGTCGTCTCCTCGATCTTTGTCGTCGTTTTTTCCTGTTTTTCCCCGGTCCTCTGGCGCAAAGCCTCACGCTGGGACTGAAGCTGTTTGAGTTTCTCAATTTCCTGCATCGTATCGTTCCTTGATTATTTTGTGAATAGCTTCTCCCCGGGTATGGTCGTACATGTGCCTTTGCAGACGACGAGTCCATAGGGCGCTTTGATGTTTCCAAACACCTCAACCAGCTTTCCAACAGGTTTCAGGCGACGGTCGGTAACGGTGACATGGAGGCGCGGGAGCTGTCCGGGATCGCACTCGATGACGAGGGTCCTTGTGCCACAGATATGTTTTACTCGTCCTGCCAGTTTCACTTTAAAAAACCTTCCAAAATATGGTTGCCGGTGTGGTTCGTAACCTATATATGTTTGACACAATTGCATATAAAGGTTTTCAATATCCTTATATATCGGTGGAACATTTCCCGCGGTCATGCCCGCCACAGCGCCGTGCAAAATGGCGCGGGAGAGAGTCTCCGGAAAGGTTTTAAACGATATCCGGGATTTTCTGCGGGGCCGGGGGGGCTTGCACACGCAGCTTCCCCTTCTTCCGGTGCGCACACAAAGGGTGGGTATCTACTTAAGGAGCCACGCAAGCCCTGCGGTGTCCAGGGCGGCCCGGCACTCCTCTTCGGTCATGCCCGCACCGCGGGCGACGGCCATCCGGTCGCCTGCCGTCATCAGGTCTCCAGGAGCGTGCCCGTCGGAGTTGATCACCAGACGGCAGCCCTCGTTTCTGGCGACCTGGACGATGTGGCCGTTCGTACGGTTGTGCCCGCCCCGGGCCGTGATCTCAAGGGCGATATTGTTTGCAGCGGCCAGGCGTGCATCTTCCACGGTGATCAGGCCCGGGTGGGCAAGGACGTTTACGTCGGGGCAGGCGCAGGCGGCGGCGTTGGTGCCGGGTGCCACCGGTTCGACGGTCGTCTCGCCATGGACGATGACGATGTCCGCCCCTGCGGCCTTTGCCCTGCCGGCAAGGTCTGCGATCTCGGCGGGCGGCACGTGGGTGATCTCGACGCCGGTCAGGAGCCGGACGCCGTAGGCCCGGGCACTGTTCCTGATTTTTTCCGTCGCCTGGACAAGGGTATCGATATTTGATGCGTCCGCATGGTCGGTGATGCCGACGACGGTGTAGCCGAGGACCGCCGCACGGCGGATCAGTTCGGTCGGGAGCAGTTCGCCGTCCGACAGGGTGGTGTGGGTATGGAGATCGTACATCGGAGAATCACCGGATCTTTGCCGCCACCCGGCGGATCAGCTCTTCCTTTGTCCCCTTATATTCGACGATGATGCGGCCTTCTTTTTTCATCCAGTAGCCGGGATGGGATGCTTCCTCAATCCTTGCGGAGAGGCCGAGGCGTTTTGCCGCCTTGTGGATGGCCTTTGCCGTCGGGTTCTCCTGTGCCTTGTCTGCCGGGACCCTGCGCCCTTTGCTGCGCGGGAGGGACAGGTCAAAGTAGCACGGGTAGAGGATGCGTTCTGGATCCATACAGTAGTATATGACATTGTGAAGGTATAAACCGAACTTCCGAGATACCACTATTCATGCATCATATCGACGTCAGCATCGAGAAGGATGTCTTCGACGCAAACAACCGCCTCGCACACAGGAACCATCACCGGCTGGTGGATGCATCCGTGCGGGCCTTTGATCTCCTCGGTGCAATCGGGTCCGGCAAGACGGCGCTCATCGAACAGATGGTGCCGAGGCTCAGGGAGCGTGGTCTTGTGGCGGGCGCCATTGCAGGTGATGTGTACGGGGATGACGACTTCCAGCGGATCGTTGCGACCGGGGCCCCTGCGGTGAATGCAAACACCGGCAAGGAGTGCCACCTGGATGCCCATCTCGTGGACCACGCGCTGGATCAAATCCCGCTCGATGCGATTGACATCCTCTTCATCGAGAATGTCGGGAACATGGTCTGCCCCACCGATTTCAAACTGGGTGCAGAAAAGCGCATCGTGGTCGTCTCCACCACCGAGGGGGACGATGTTGCAAACAAGCATCCGATGATGTTTCGTGAATCCGATATCGGCGTCATCAACAAGGTGGACCTTGCGGAGTACGTCGGCTGCGATGTCGGGCGGCTTGAAGCGGATATTCACCGCTATAACCCGGGGATGCCGGTGTTTAAGACCAACATGAAGACCGGCGAGGGAGTCGACGCCCTCCTCGATGCGATCGTCAAATGATCAGTGCAGTTATATAGCTGCAAAATGAATTATTATAGCACTTCAGTGGGTAGACCGCCGGTACTTCCGGCACCGGCCCGCTCCTGAATATTATCCTACAACCGAAAAGGTGCGTATACAATGCAGTGGCATGGCAGATCAGTAAGGAAAGAAACCGGCGGACGTCTCAGGCACGCCCGTGGTAAGAGGAAGGCAGAGATTGGAAATGCATCAGCGGATTCCCACATTGGTGAGGACCGTCGCCGTATCATGCGGACCATGGGCGGAAACTCCAAGGTCCGTGTCCTTCGTGCACAGTATGCAAATGTCTCCGACCCGAAGACCGGCGTGACAAAGAAAGTCAGCATGGAAACCGTCGAAAAGAACACCGCAAACCCCAACTTTGTCCGGCGAAACCTCCTGACCAAGGGAGCAATCATCAGGACCGAGATCGGCCGGGCACGCATCGTATCCCGCCCCGGACAGGATGGCGTCATCAACGCCGTTCTTGTAGAGTAGGCGGATACAATATTATTTTTCCCGCAGTGATGCGGGTCATACCAACTATTAAGAAGCGTATGCTTTTTAGGTAAGCACCAACTCATACTGTACTAATGCGACGCATATATCACCGGTTTCCCAAGCGGTGCGATCTCGTCTTCGATGTCAATGTGCCGTTCAGCGATGCCGTTGCAACGATTGTACGGCTGAACGGGACGCATGAGGCGGCCCGGCTGGGGGATGAAATGGTCAGGATTGATTTCCAGGTCCAGGTGGCAGATCACAAGATCTCATTTTTACCCGTCGATGAGGTGCCCGGTCTCCTCTATGACCTCACGGAGGCGGTCGACTTCCAGATTGAGCTCAAGGAGACGCTCCTCAGTACGGAACGCAGGATCCCCCGGTCCCGCAATGTGTTCCTCGTCAGGCTCGAAGAGGTGGGAATGGCTACGGAATGCACGATCACAAAGACCTCCTCGATGACCGGACTGGATGCGCTTGACCTGAAACGGTTCATTCTGGGTGCTGTCAGTTGACCCTTGAACAGACGATTGCTGCGCCGTTCAAGGCGATGAGAAAGGAGAGTCTCCGGCCAACGGAGTTCATCTATTTTTTTGCCATCGATCGCAAGTGGATGGACCGTGATCAGGCATCCCTTGTCGTTAACCTCGGCAAGAGGCAGGGCCTGCTCCGCGAGGTGGGAGGGGTGCTCGTCCCGTCTTTCGACCCGTCGGAGGTGACCATCCCCCTGGGATTTCGCCCAACGAACGACATATTCAATGTCCGGGAAAATGCCTGCGATCTCATGATGGCACGCATTGCGGAGGCCCGGGGGATGGAGATCCCGGCAGTGGCTGCCGAGGTGAGCGGCCTTGTCAGGGAGTCCTTTGACGACCATCTGCGCCCGGAGGCTGCCCTGGTAATTGTGGCACGGCGGCATGGGGTCCCCTTCGAGGATATGCTCGAATCTCTCCGGCAGACGCTCTCCGGCGACGGCTGCTGAAGGTATCGTCTCTTTTTCGGGAGGTGCCCCTCCCGTGGTCCTTTGTTTCTTTGTTCCGGCGTATGGCCGAAGCTCTTCCTGACGGGATTTAAAAAAAACGTTCTGCGGAAACGGTAGAGAAGAAAAGAGATATAGTATATTTCTCAGGTTCTCTGGTCCTTCACCTGCAAGTGATGCAGGTTACTCTGCCTTTGCTTCCTCGGGCGGGGCGAAGTACTCCTGGAGGGTCTTGCTCCCGTATCCGGTGACCTTGGCATTGATCTGGACGAAGTCGCCGGTGATCTCTGCAGCACGGATGCTCTTTCTCCTGCGTTCGCCCTGGTAGGTCGGGGCGAACCCGACACTCCTGGAGAGGAGGAGGCGCCGCCTGCCCGCACCGGGAAGGTCCTTTCGTGCCGGGATGCCGGTCTTGTCGGTACCGCCGGTGATCATGATCGTATAACCGGCAAATCCGAGCGCGTCTCCGGAAATCTCGTCACCTATGCTCTTGCCGATGAAGGCATTTGCCACTCCGCCGGTCGCTTCAACTTTGTATGATGCGCCGTCACGGGGGTCAGATAAAACAACTTTGAATTCTGCCATGATGTATTCTGCTCCTGCGAAAGTGTCTATAATATTAGTTGGAATGTATTAAAAATCATGTGTTCCGCGGTCCTTGGTGCCGCCATGATTATTTGCCCCAGAAGGGGCGTTCTTTACGCTTCATTCGGGTAAATTCTTCCAGGATATCCAGCATTGATGCGGAGAGGTGGTTCATCATCTCATGCTCGAGCACCTTGACGTGGTGCTCGGGAATGTCGACGTAGAGGTCGTCGCCCACATTGATCTGGCGCCCCACGGTCGGACCGTCGATGGAGATGGCAACCTCGAGACCCTGGATCGCTTCGCTGATGTTCTCCTGCCCGCTCTTGATCTGTTTTACCTTGCCGACTTTGCGCCCGTCGAGGTGGACGAGGTTGACGCCCGCCTGCAGTTTGCCACCGAGGACACGGACGCCCACCACTGCAGGGTTGGACTGGCGGAAGACACAGTCGGGGAGGAGGGTGATCTTTGCCGGAAGGATGAGTTTTTCAAAACTCTCCTTCTCCATCGTGCGCCGGGTCTCCTCCTCCCAGTCGAGGTAGTCGTCGATGAGATGGTAGATGACGCTTGCCTCAAAGAGATGGACATGCCGGTTTCCGGGCTCCTCGAGGGTGTCGAGGGCATCGGGGAGGATGGGGGTGTTGAAGGCGAGGAGGACCGAATGGAGAGGGTTTTTGATGGTACCTACCTCGATGATGTCGTGCCTGCTGACCGGGCCCACCTCGGCCCGCATGATGGGGATGTTGTTCTCCTCGAGTTCCTTGGAGAGTGCCTCGAGGGCTCCGATGGTGTCGGCCTTGATGGAGATCCCGTCATCCGAGAGGGTGACGGCGACATCCTCCATCTCCCGGATGACCGCATCGACGATCTCGTCTCGGTCGCCGCGGATGACACGAAGCGGCGATCCTGCCATGGCTCCCTCGAGTTTCGGGGCGGCCACCTTGATGCCGGTCGCGGCCGTCACCTGTTTGACCCGGTCGAAGCGGTCCTCGGTGAGGATCTCCTGCATCGGGCGTGGCTGGAGAAGGGAGCGGATCTTGGTCTCGATCACGCCGCCGCTCTCGGCGCCCACGACGATATCGTCCCCGATGTTGAGCTGTCCGTCATAGAGGATCACGTCGAGGGTGGTTCCCAGGCCCCGTTCCTCCTTCACTTCGAGGACGGTGCCGATGCCGGGTCCGGCCGTCGAGAGGGCAAGGTCCTGCGTCATGTACCTCTGCGCAAGACCTACCATCACCATCAGGAGGTCGGCCAGCCCCTCGCCGGTGATGCCCGAGACCGGGACGATGGCAATGTTTTTTGCAAAGTCACGGACCCGGTCGTAGCGTTCGCAGGAGAGCCCCATCTCCGAGAGTTCGCCGATGAGCTCGTAGGTCTTCATCTCGACATCGGTTCTGACCCGCTCGTTCTGCTGGGCAAAGGTCTTTGCAAAGGGGGCGCCTGCCATCTTCTTCCATCCGTGGACGCGGTCGACCTTGGTGGCTGCAATAACAAACGGCGTCTTGTAGGTCTTTAAGATCTGGAGCGCCTCCCGGGTCTGTGGCTGGAAGCCCTCGTTGATGTCCACCACGAGGATTGCCATGTCCGCAAGTGCCCCGCCCCGTGAGCGCAGGGTGGTGAAGGCGTGGTGGCCGGGGGTGTCGATGAAGAGGAGGCCGGGAACATCAAACTGCATCTTTCCTGATGTGCCGCTCATCTCCTCGATTGCCTCGAGGGGCACAATCGTCGCACCGATATGCTGGGTGATGGCCCCTGCCTCTTTGTCGACGACCGATGAGCCGCGGATTCTGTCCAGCAGTGAGGTCTTGCCATGGTCCACGTGGCCGAGTACGCAGACGATCGGCGTCCGTATCGTCGATGCGGCAATTCCTTTCTGCTCTTTTTTCTTCT
>JBFFLM010000036.1:0-8752 GCA_041554835.1 Methanogenium sp. | reverse complement strand
TTTATTGGACGAGTAATTGGGATTAGAATATCAGTTTAATCAATATTGGATAATGTCATGATCTTGAAGATGAGCAAGAATAGAATCATCAGTTGCAAATTTACAAGATAACTATTACCCAAGAAAAATATGCGAGGGGAGGGATTCGAACCCGCGAACTTCTACAAGACCGGGCCCTAAACCCGGCGCCTTTGACCAACTCGGCAACCCTCGCAGGATGTATTATCCTATTTCGCTTTTTAAAATTTAAGTGCTCTCTTTCCCTCAAAGATTTTCCTGAATTTTTGATGATTTTTCCGAATGATTTCCGGGGATTTCTCCGGATTCTGCATAATTCTCCGTGAGCCGGGCGAGAGCGAGGTGGGGAGGGGGAGTGCGAAGAGAGGCAGGCCCTACATTGCGGGTCCGTTGGGCTTGTCCGGCTGCTCGTCGGCAAGCCATCCCCGCTTTTTGGCGGCCTTCATGATGACGAGGAACTCGGCGCCGCCGGTGACCAGGAAGGCGAGGATGAGCGGGCCGACGATGAACCCGACGAGCCCGAGGAGCCAGATGCCGCCGAAAAACCCGATCCACATGATCGCGGGGTGAATACCGGACCGTTCCCCCCTCAGCCACGGGCGGAAGAAGAGATCCGGCACGGCGCAGACCACCGGGTAGCCGATGACGGCGATGAGGGCGGCCGCCCGGTAATCGCCGAGGGAGAGGGCATAGAACCCGAGGAAGATCATGATCAGCGTCGGGCCGATGATCGGGATCAGCTGGAAGATGGCGACCACCAGCGCCCAGAAGGCGATGTGCCCGTACCCGAGGAAATAGAAGAACGGAATTGCAAGAACAAACGTGATGACCGCCGTTGCGATGTGGACGATATAGATGGAGTAGAGGGTGTTGACGCCTATCTCCTTCAGGCGCCGGATGAAACTGGCAAGGGAATCGGGGACTCCCTTCGCAAGCTCACTCCAGATGTAGTCTCCCTGGTAGGTAAAGATGAAGAGCGTCAGGAAGAGGATGATGGCCTTGAAGATCAGGCTGGTAAACGATGCAAGAAAGCCGAAGAAGTTCGTCTCAAAAAACTGCATCTGTGTCTCGAGAAATCCCGTGACGTCGACGGAGGACGTCGGCTCCTGGATGGAAAAGCCGGGGAACTGGATGCCTTTTACCGCCTCGATGATGATCAGGAGAATATCGGAGAGATACTCAATATTCTGGTAGATGATATAGACGCCGAAGCCCAGTGACGCGAAGATGAAGACCCCGACCGTGATGGTCGTCAGAAGTGCGGCCATGCTCTGCGGCATCATACGCGAAAGCCAGGTCTTGAGCGGCATGACCACGACCGCAAGAGAGACGCCGATGATGATGACGTCGAAGATGGGCAGGAAGATGACAAATGCTGCCAGCAGTATGAGGGCAATGAGTGCGATGCTGATACGTTCCGTCTTGGTCAGTGGGGTTGCCATGATGCTGTACGTACATACTTCTGCATAGGTGAAAACCATTGCTGAAGTATAATAAAATAAAAAAATATCCTCAACAAACGCCGTTACCAGAATAAAAACAAAATCCGGGCCATATTCATAAGTTATTTCAATCCTGTTCCAGTTCAGGCCCATTCCATACGTTTCCATCGAACCGTTGATTGATATAATCGGAAAATCCGATTTTACCGGATTTATGAGAAAAATTGTGAGAATAGAAAAATTTAATCAGCTTCGGTGAAGACACCTACACATCTGGAGTTTATAGATGCTGGGTGAACTGGTCAATATATTCATCGCGGCAGTACTGTGCTGGCTTCTCTTTATTGTGGTCGATGTGACGTTCAGGCTTCCAGAAAAGGGAGGAGTGAGTGGTGCTGATGCGATTGCCTCCTCGGTGAGCAGGGCGGGGGGTGACCTCAACGGCGGTTCTATGATGGGAAATATTGTATGTTCGCCGGATGCATCCGCCGGGACGCTTCTTGCTGCCTGCGGGGTCTATGTAGCGGGGATAGGAGGAGGCCTTACCGCTGCAGTCCTCGTTTTTGTCGGAAACCGCATATGCCATGATCCCGGCTATGCCGGAACAACCGGTGCGGTTCTTGCGACATTTATGGTGTATGGACTGGGAATGGCAGGCATTACCGCGGCAGAGTGCATAGCGGGGATGGTCATTGCGATTCTTACGATACAGGGGATCTCCCACCTGCAGGCAAGCAGGCTCCTCGGCCGGTTCTGGGGGTGGCGCTCATAATCCCCGTTCTGGTCTGTGCCGTCATAGGATTGTATGCCGCCGTCCGCACGGTTCTCGAACAGGAGACGCCGCGCAAACTGCTCTATCTTAATGTACTCAATTTTGCGATTGCAGGGTCGATTGTCCTCCTCGTACCGGATATCATGGCGCTCTTTGCCGCCGCGGCATATTTTGTCGGTTCGACCCTTGAATCAAATGCGATTGCCAGCACCTGGGCGGGAGGGGTGAAGCGGACATGACGGAGTATACCATCATTATCTTCGGCATAATCACCCTCCTCGGTGTCATCACCACCTACCTCAGGGCGAGCCCCTTTGACAAACTGATAGGGCTTGCCGTCATGATGGGGGGAGTGATTCCCCTGATAGTACTCAAGGGCTATCTCGATGTGGCAATTCTTGTTGCAATCATCATGCCGCTGACCACAATATTTATTCTTCAGGCCACCGGGAGGAACACAGATGAATCCTGAACTCATCCTTGGGTTTATCATCCTTCTCGCAGGAGTCGCGGCATCCGCATTTCCGCGTGAACGAGACTATCTCTCCCGTCTGATTCATGTTGAAATCGCCGGAACCGGTCTGATGCTTGTCATGCTTGCATACAATGAGACCATCGCTCTTTTGACCTTTGTTGCCGTAACAGCGATAGCCACCATCGTCCTGATACGGGTTATCGAACGGGGTGAGCCCTGTGATTAGATGGCTTTCCCGCTATATGTCGGATATCGATAATCTGATTGCCCTTTATTCGGTTATCGTGATTGCAATAGGCGTCATTGCCATTATCAGTTTCATCGCCGTGCCCATCGGATATGAAGACACGCAGCTCTACCCCAAAAATATCAACACGTCTTCATCCCTGAATCCCTATGACCGGGGCGGAGAACCGTTTGCCCGGACGGAAGTAATCGCACAATACCCCCAGAATTCTCCCAATCTGGGATACGTGACCGCGTATCTTACCCCTCTCTCCGCCCTTATGGCTGTCTCGGACCTCTATCTCGGCACCACCATCGTCTCCCATCCGGGTGGCATCATCGATGAAATTCTCTACAATACCCGTGGGATGGATACCATCGTTGAGACGAGCATCCTGTTCACGGCCTTTGCCATCGCTTCATTCCTGTTCAGGAGGGAGGAGAAGAATGATGAATGAATACGCAATCGGCCTCATCGTCGCCTTCATTGCGATCGTCATCACCTTCGTTGCAGCATTCCGGGAGAGAAATGATATCCACCGGCTCATCATTGCAGACCTGGGAGAAGTCTCGGTCCTTGCCGTCATTGCACTGGTCGCAACCGACCTTGCAGAGGCACTCATCATCCCCGGTCTTGTCGTCGGCATCTCTGAACTCCTCGCCCTCTCCGAGATATACCTCGTCCGGGAAAACCTGCATCGTCCGGTACGACAACCATTCAGAATTGAAGTGCTGGACACCGCACCAACCATCATCGCGGCAATCCTTGTCGCATACGGCATTGTACTCTCCGGATTTACCGGAGGTGCCGTTGCCGGCACCGGAATGATCTTCTATCTCATGGGAAAGAAACAGGACGAGCGGTTCGCACTTGTCGAAACCGTGTCCGGGTATGCATGGGCACTCTGGATTGTTGCTTTCTTCATCTTTATGCTCGTTCCCGAATACTGGTTCTTTGCAGTTATGCTGGCCGGAGGAGCAATCCTTGCCAAAGTGACCGCAAAGATGTCACTTATTGGAACAATGCGGGGTGAGAAAGATGTTTGAACTGGCATCATCCAGTATCGGCGGACAGGCATTATTCGTCCTGCCGTTCGGGGATATTGTTGCGTATTTCTCCCCCTTCACAGCGGCCCTGTTCCTGTTTGCACTGATATTCACGCTCGTCTGTATCTTTTCAATACCGGAAAAATCGATGGATATTGCCTTTGGAACCGATGCAATCTATGCAAAGGAAGTCACGGGCAAGGATCTCCATTTCAGGCGGTTCATGGCAATTGCCTGTGGTATTGCCACGATGGGAGCGGTGACCAGCGGAGACGTATTCAATTTCACCCTCTTTGTCAGTATGGTAGGGGTCTGTATCATCGGCATTACGGCATCGGTGAAGAACAAACAAGTCCAGAATACGGCCTTTAACTACGGCATCGTCGCGATGCTTGCAACGATTCCCCTGTTTGGCGCGGCAGCAATCACGCTTGCCGCGACAGGGACGCTTTCAATCTGGGAACTCTCCGCAATGGCACCCGCGATGCCATGGATTGCACGAGCCCTGATTCTTGTCGGGGTAATGGGAGAAGGAATGGCTCCCTTTTATGTTGCAAAGGCAGAACTGACCCGTGCACCGGGTGCACCGTACGTTCTCATGATCCATGTGAGTTCCCTTCTGATGTTTCTGAGGGTAGTGGAGATAATCCTTACAGTGTGATAGACCATGAAGAGAAAAAGTATTCAGATAATAACCGCTGTCGCGCTGATTGGGCTCGTTATTGGAGGAATCGGACCGTATGCCGGTTACCTGTCAGACCTTCAGCAGGCTCTACTCTGTGTTCTTTCACTGCCGGCATTCGTTCTGGGAATAATGCATCTCTGGAAATACCGGGATGGAGAAGAAGACTATCCGTTTATGGGGTACTGAAAATATGATTGGTTATCTGATTGCCGCACCGTTTCTCGGGCTTTTGTTCATGGGGATACACCGGAAAGTCATTGCACGGATACAGGGCCGGCCCGGCCCCCCCATCTGGCAGGAAATTCTTCATACCCTGAAATTTTCCTTTAAAGAGACGTGGATTCCCCGCAGTGCAAGTAAAATCCTGTACATTGGCATCGTTTTTATAGCCATTGCCATATGGGTCGGAGCGTTCTACCTCGTACTCCTTGGCGGCAGCCTGCTGATGCTGTTTGGCATATACATGCTGCAAAAACTGGTGGAACACGGAACGGGATTATCGCCCGGGTCCCCCTATTCAAAATTTGGTGGTATCCGTTCCGTCATCTCCGCATCGTCGGAACTCCCCCTGTTTGCGGTGATCGCCGGCATCTACTTCTTCACCGGATCCCTGATGATCTCGGATATTATCCGGTATCAGGCTGATAACGGTCCTCTCCTCTTCACCCTGCTCCCCGCAGCGATTGCGATGTATATCATCACCCTCTCGAAGATGCATTACGGGCCCTTCTCCATTATCGAAGCAAAAGAGATTGTCAGCGGCTATCGCACCGAGCATTTTGGTGCATGGCGTGCAGGTCTTGAAATATCCGATGCCATACGAACGGTCGTCCTGCTGATGACCTTCGTATTGATATTCTGGGGGGCAATGTCTCCCATACTGCTCGTCATTGCGATGCTCATTATCCTGCTGTCGATGTCATTCATCTGTGCGGTCACCCCCATGCTCAGCCCGTATGACAGCGTGACGGTGCAATTGATACTGATTGTCATTCTTGTGGCCTGGATGGCCGTTCTGGGGCTGATCGCATGATACAGATCAAACAAATACTGACCGGAGGCCTGATTGCCTACCTCTTTATCGCCGTGTGGCAGGTCATTTCCCACCCGGAGGTTTCTCTGCAGGCACTCGCTCTCGGAGTCGTTCTCGTCATCCTGACCGGGATTGCATGGATTTCAGACGAAGAGATGCTGAAGAAGACGGAGATGGTCATACTGTGGATCTGTGTCGTGCTCTTCGGACTCTATGCAAGCCTTGTTGCCGGAGGGGTTGTCTGATGGTCAGGTATCTCTATGAACGGGATCTTTCCCAGATGAAATATATCATCGTCACCAGTCCGCTGCATGAGACGGTGCTCGCCGAACTGGCAGAGCACTATGCCCTCGGCAGGCAGGTGATCCGGAAGAAGATGATCGAAGAGTGCGATATGTCGTTTCTGGAGAATATTCCCGCCCGCTATGAGGTATGGAAGGCAGAGGACAGCGTTCGTGACCCGGTGGAACGGCAGCTCGGAGTGCGTCTTCTGACCGTCTACATCCCCATGCTCCCACCGGGGGAGATGAAGGCGGTCGAAGAGAGCGTGCGGTCACAGATCAGTGAAGGAATTCCCGAGGCTGAGGCATTTGAAACGGGAATGGATACAATCAGGGAGATGATACGAAGATGAGCAGATTACAGGACCTCAAGAATACGGTACGATCGAAGTCGATACATGTCTGTTATGTCAATGTGGGATCCTGCAACGGGTGCGATATTGAGATTCTTGCATGTCTTGCTCCACGGTATGATATTGAACAATACGGCATCTATGTCCACAATAATCCGCGAGAAGCGGATGTGCTGTTGATCACCGGGGCATTCTCTCCCCAGTGGGAGGACAAACTCATGGAACTCTGGGAGAAGATCCCCGAGCCCAAGGTGGCAATTGCGATCGGCAACTGCCCGATTTCAGGGTGTGTATTCAATCGTGAGGGAAGCTACGTGGACCCTCCGGTGCGAAAACACATTCCCATCGCCGCCGAGGTTCCCGGATGTCCCCCCCGTCCCACGGAAATCCTGCAGGCGGTCCTCTCGCTTGCGCCGGTGGTCTTCAAAGATTATGAGGGTGGTAACGAATGAAGCGAACAGTTGATGTATCCCTTCCCATTGGCCCGGTCCATCCGGTATTCAAGGAGCCGTGCAGGATAAAATGTGAAACACGTGGCGAATATGTCCTGAACGCCGAGGTAGAACTGGGGTATGTGAAAAAGGGGATAGAACGGATCATGCGTGGCAGGCCATGGCAGGAGGTCATGTTCCTTGCCGAGCGGGTATGCGGCATCTGTTCGGTCATTCACAATATGGTGTTCATCGAAGGGGTGGAACTGATATCGGATATCAGCCTGCCGGACCGGGCGGCCTATCTCCGGGTCATCGTCAATGAACTGGACCGTATCCAGAGTCATATCCTTGCCAACTACTCCTACTGTTACACGATCGAACACGAAACGCTCGCCATGTACCTCCTCAACCTGCGGGAGACGGCGATGGATGCGATAGAACGCATCACCGGCGCCCGTGTCACCTGTTCCTATATCATTCCCGGCGGCGTAAGGTTTGATCTCTCCGAGGAGGATGCCCGATGGTTACGGGCGACGCTCGATACGATCGACAGTGAACTGCTCCGCTTTGTAACGATGTATAAGACCGGTTCCCTGATTGCGCTGAGGAGCAAAGAGGTGGGGATATTCACCAGGGAAGAGGCCATCGAGTCACATGCCGTCGGTCCGACGGCAAGGGCCAGCGGTGTTGCGTATGATTGCCGTCTCGACCATCCGACGTACCGCCGCCTTGATTTTACCCCGGTGGTCTATACGGAGGGGGACAACTACGCACGCATCATGGTCCGGTTCGATGAAGTCTTCCAGAGCACCGCTCTTATCCGTGAGTGTCTTGACCGGCTGGAGCCGGGCAAAATCCGTGGTGGCGGTGAGGTGATTGCCGGGACGTCCCGCTGGGCCGGAGAGGCGCCCCGCGGGGAGCTCACGTACCAGATAACGACGGATGAATACGGCAGGGTGGTGGATATCGGGATTAGGACGCCGTCGATTATGAACATAGAGGCATGCGCACATTATATGATCCGGGGAGTGCTTTCGGCCGCCGACATCACCGCGACGTATATCAGTTCGGACCCCTGCATCGCATGCAATGAGAGGTAACCATGAGTTTGTCGGTAATCTGGTATCTGAAGGAATTTGTCCGGGCGGAGTGGCTGCGGAAATTTTTCTTTGTAAAGACCGCTCCACTGGAGACGCCTGCTCACTTCCGGGGGTTCCCGCAGACAACGGAGAACGAATGCACCCATTGTTTTGCCTGTAAGATGATCTGTCCGGCCCCCGGGGCCATCGACGTTCTTCGTGACGGGGAAACCTGGATGCCGCACATCTATCTCGGTCACTGCATCAGGTGCGGGTTCTGCGTCGAGGCGTGCCCGGAGGACGTCCTCACTGCAGGCAGACTGCTCGAAGTTCAGAAGATCGATCAGACGTCCTATGCATCCACCTTTCATGTCGTGATCGATCCTGCGCTGTGCAAGCGCTGCGGCAACTGTTCCGTTGCCTGCCCGGTCAACAAGGAGATCGACCCCTATCTTGCGGGAACCGGAACCGCATCCAGCGAAGAGGTCATCATGCGCATCATCCGTGGAGAGATGCGGGTAATCCATCCGGAAAAGTGCACCGGCTGCAAGACCTGCGAGGAGAGCTGCCCCAATCATGCCATCCGTGTGGCACGGGTGGTGCAGGGTGTCCAGGAGGAGAGGTCATGAAGTTCATCATGAATACGGGCCGCACCATACGGCAGGGCAAACATATCGAGAGTAAACTGGGAAGTGCCTACAGCGATGAAACAGGAACCTGTTTTATGCACCCGATGGACATGCTGGCCCTGGGTGTTGACGTGAACGAGAATGTCAAGGTCTTCACCGAGGTCGGGGAAGATCGCTTCGCTCTGGACGCAGCACGCTCAGGCCTTCCAAAAGCATGGCCCCATACTCGACGGTCAGTCCGTCCCATTCCCGCTTGCCCGCGTCGGCCCCGAGACGGCC
>JBFFLM010000035.1:0-8879 GCA_041554835.1 Methanogenium sp. | reverse complement strand
GAAGAGTTGGATGACCATCTTGAATCTATCAACCAGAATACTAATGAGATCTCCTCGAATTATGAATACCTTTGCGAACTGGATTATAAAGTAAACAAGCTCTCTGAGAAAATTGAGCATATCCAGCTTTTCCTGGAGGAGCTCGTGACCCTTCTCCGCAACGACGATGCGCCTGCGAATCTTCAGGAGCTCTATACGGGTTGGCCGCGTCCCGCGTATGATCTGCCTGCTCACGGGCTCTCCCTCCGGAGATACTTCTCAATGAGTGCCGTATTGATTCTGTTCAGGTCCTCAGCGGGGAATATCCGGAGAAGGTCCCAGGCGGCATCGAGGGTCTCGTCGACTGTGCGTCCGCCCGCCGCACCCTGTCCGGTAAACTCCGTCTCGAACCGTGCGGCAAATTTGAGATAACGCCGGTCGGACTCCGAGAGCCCCTCCTCGCCGATGACCGTCACCAGGCTTTCCAGACGTCGACCCTTCGCATAGGCGGCATAGAGCTGGTCCGAGACACCACCATGATCCTCACGGGTCTTTCCCTCCCCGATTCCTCCTGACATCAGGCGGGAGAGGGACGGCAGTACATCGATGGGCGGGTAGATGCCCTTCCGGTGGAGGTCCCTGGAGAGGACGATCTGACCCTCCGTGATATACCCGGTCAGGTCGGGCACCGGATGGGTGATGTCATCATCGGGCATCGATATGATCGGAAGCTGCGTAATCGACCCCTTCCTCCCGTGAATCCGTCCGGCACGTTCGAAGATGGAGGCGAGATCGGTGTACATGTAGCCGGGATACCCCCGCCGGGCCGGGACCTCGTCACGGGCGGCGGAGACCTCGCGCAGGGCCTCGCAGTAGGCGGTGATGTCCTGCAGAATAACGAGCACATGCATGCCGAGTTCGAATGCCAGGTATTCGGCGGCGGTGAGCGCCAGCCGCGGCGTGATGATCCGCTCGATGGCCGGGTCATCCGCACGGTTGATGAAGACCACCGCATGCCCGAGCGCCCCGGTCTCCTCAAATTCATTCAGGAAGAACCGTGCCTCTTCGTTGGTGATGCCCATCGCCCCGAAGACGATGGCAAACTCCTCATGGTCCCTGAGCACACGGGCCTGCCGGGCAATCTGGGCGGCAAGGCTGGAGTGCGGAAGCCCTGCCCCGGAAAATATCGGCAGTTTCTGTCCACGGACGAGAGTGTTCATCCCGTCTATTGCCGAGATGCCGGTCTCGATGCAGTCTTCGGGGAAGGCCCGGGCGGTCGGGTTGATGGGGGATCCCGCTATATCCATGATCTTTCCCGGAATCACCGCCCCGCCGCCGTCTGCCGGTGCCGCCGAACCATCGAAGATCCGGCCGAGGATCTCGGGGCTTACCACCATCCGCAGGGGCTCGCCGGTAAACCTGACCGAGGTCACGTCGGTGTCAAGATCCTGCGTTCCCCCGAAGACCTGGATCACTGCAATATCGGTGCGGCTCTCAAGCACCTGCCCGAGACGCTTCTCCCCGTCAGGCAGCCGCACTTCCACCACCTCGCCGTACGCAGCATCGCCGACCCCGGAAACCGCCATGAGGGGACCCGACACCCGGACGACCGATGTATATTCCCGCGCGGGCGATGTCATGTTCTCCCTCCCGTCTTCCGGCCGAATGCCGAGGCCATCTCCCGTTCGGTCTCCTCGAAATATTCGGTGAAGGCGTCATTTGCCACGGAGCCGAGACGGGCGAGGCGGGTTGCAACCGGGAGCGATGCAATGTCGGCGACGCTCCTTCCCTTGCCAATCGCTTCCTTTCCGTATCCCGCATAGTCCGTGATGAGCCTCATCATATGATACTGCTTCTCCGGCGGGCAGAAGGTATCGACCGGATCAAATGCCGACTGGATGAGAAACGACTCACGGATGATCTCTGCCACATGCAGCGACAGCTTGTCGTCCTCCGGAAGCACATCCTGCCCGACAAGATGGACTATCTCTTCCAGTTCGCTCTCCTTCTGCAGAATGGTCAGCATAGTCCTGCGCATCGCACTCCACTCCTCACCACCGTGATCTCTCCACCATTCCTGCACATCATCGGGATAGAGGGAATAGGAACTGAGCCAGTTGATCGCCGGAAAGTGTCGTGCATGCGCAAGGTCGGCGTCCAGTGCCCAGAAGACCCTGACGACCCGCAGCGTGTTCTGGGTGACCGGTTCGGAGAAGTCGCCCCCCGGCGGCGACACCGCACCGATGACAGAGACTGATCCCTGACTGCCGGACGGACCCTGCACCCGTACCTTCCCCGCCCGCTCGTAAAACCCGGCAAGACGCGAGGCAAGATAGGCAGGATAGCCGTGCTCCCCCGGCATCTCCTCCAGGCGGCCCGATATCTCCCGCATCGCCTCGGCCCACCGTGAGGTGGAATCCGCCATCAGGGCAACATCATAGCCCATATCCCGGTAATACTCCGCGATGGTGATCCCGGTATACACCGAGGCCTCGCGTGCGGCAACCGGCATATTCGAGGTGTTGCCGATGAGGACGGTTCTGTCCATCAGGGGCGTGCCGCTCCGGGGGTCCGTAAGGGCAGGAAACTGCCGCAGGACATCGGCGAGTTCATTGCCCCGTTCCCCGCACCCGACATAGACGATGATGTCGGCATCCGACCACTTGGCAAGCTGATGCTGGACGACGGTCTTTCCCGCACCGAACGGTCCGGGGACAGCGGCGGTGCCTCCCTTGACGATGGGAAAGAATGAATCGATGATACGCTGGCCGGTAATCAGGGGGTCCTCCGGTTTGAGTTTCTCGGCAAAGGGACGTGCGACCCGGACCGGCCAGCGCCGTATCATGGTGACCGGCACTTCGTTCCCCCCGGCAGTGAGAACACCGGCGATCTCGTCCGTAATGGAGTACATGCCAGGCCCTGCCACGGAGGTAAAGGCTCCTTCTATCCCGTGGGGAACGAGGATCCGGTGAACGAACCGCCCCTCGGCAACCGTGCCGATGACAGTCCCGGGGACGGCCTTTCCGTCAGGCTCTGCAACAGGTGTAAATTCATACGTCCGCTTACGGTCGAGGGCAGGAAGCGAAACGCCGCGAATGATGAAGTCTCCCATCTCATTCCGGATGACCTCAAGAGGGCGCTGTATCCCGTCATAGACCATCCCGAGGAGGCCCGGGCCCAGTTCGACCGAGAGGGGGGCGCCGGTCCGTTCCACCGGTTCGCCGGGGGCAATGCCGGTCGTATCCTCATATACCTGAATCGTCGCCACATCCTCGGCAAGCCCGATGATCTCGCCGATGAGTGCGTCCGTTCCGGCATGGACCACCTCATACATCAGGGCACCCCGCATCCCGTCCGCCTCCACGACGGGGCCGGTGATACGGATGATCCTCCCGGTCAATGCTCCACCCCCGGTATATGTCTGCCCGCGACTTTCCTGACCGCACTTGTCACAGCGTCCTCACCACGAACCGCACCCTGAGGACCGGGGATGCCGATGATGACCGGGTAGGCCCCACGTGAAGGAGGGAGGGGAATCTCTGTCAGGTACCGGTCCAGCATGAGGACGACACCGGTGTCCTCCTGTGCCAGGACCTCTTCAAGGGCACGCTGTGCCTCTGTCGCATCCGTACAGGAAATTGTATGGGAGATTCCTCCCGCCCGGCAGGCATAGGTCATCATACGGTCACCAATTGCAATGATCTTCATTCTTCCTTCTCCTCCAGCACAAGCACCCGTGCTATCTCTTCCGGGGGAAGCGAGGCCGCCACCCCGTTTGCGATGGCCTGCATGTTCCGCGCCTCATACCCAAGCGCCACCAGGTACCTGAGGAGTGGCCCGCTCTCCAGGTGATACTGGTTCGAGACCGCCCGGACCGTGTCAAGCATGCACCGGTCGAGGGCCGCCTCGAACACAGGAATATTTGCATCCCTGATGGCATCCGGCCGGGCGGCGAGGTAGGGTTCATACTGCGTCCCGGCAAGGCTCTGGATCAGGTCCGGCAGTGACCCGGCGCGGGTTGCCCGCAGGAACCGCTCTCCTATGAGTTCGAATCCTCCTTCGGGAATCAGATGCCGGCCGGTCCGTTCCCTTTCCGTGCCGAATGAGAGGGCACGCAGAAGAGCCCGTATGTTGCCAACATCGATCAGACGTCCGGCCACCTCGGTCACGGGGGGAGAGAGAGAGATCTCAACCTCCCTGGCCGCAAGGGAAAGTTGCACCAGAAGGGTGCGGTTGAGCTGTACAGAGAACTCTGCAACATCACCGCCTGCCCCGTTATAGGCCCCGGCAAGCACCGGCCCGAAGGGTGCTGAGGCAAACCTGCTGACCGCATCCTCGGGCCCTGCGGCATGCACGGCCTTGCGGATCATCTCGGGGGTCAGGGTGCCCGCAGAGGCGACTCTCTGCTCAAGAACGGCAGGGGGAACATTGCGTGCCTTTGCCGCAACAATCCATGCCGCTTCTCCGGCAAGAAGCATCTCGGTATAGGTCATGAAGAAATGCCGGACGCTGTCCGGAACATTTGCCGAGAGGCTGATCAGGGAACGGTAGTAGTGGGCGCGAATGGACCGTTCCGCCGTATCGATGTCCATCTCCGCTGCGGGGGAGAAGGCATGCCCGGCCGTCCTGAACCGATCGAAGAGGTCATGGAGCGTATGGGCCTCAAGAACAACGGTAGCGGTTTCCCGGTTCACCATGGGGTTGCCGATGGCCCGCACGCGTGCATCCGGCCGGGCAAAGGCGGCGATGTTCAGGATGATCTGGAAATATCCTGCCGATGCCGCAAGCATGAGGGCAATCAGTATCGCCACCATGAGGGCAACCACCAGGAATGCGGACGCGCCATCACCCGTGAGAAGTCCTGAAAAAACCGTTTCGAGCGTTACGTCAGCCATCGTTCCCGAAGAGAATTCGCGCTGTCTCACGGGTCAGGCGCTCCCGCATCCGTTCGCATCTGGCAACAAACCGCTGATCACACCGGTGACTCAGGCAGGTGACGATAACCCCTCCCCCGGCACGGTCCGCGGGCGGCTCCCGGAGGACCGCGGCGGTGATATCGGGATACCCGGCAAGGGCTTCACGAACCGGAGCCGCGTCCTCCTCGCGATAGAGGACCAGGACATCGCCGGGCCCCACTATCTCCTGTCCCTCTGCAATCAGACGTTGAAGGACCATTGCATATTCCGGTGTGCCGGGAAGCGCGGACAGTTCGCGTCCGGCCCCTGCAAATGACTGCGCAATCCCGGCTTCACGCGCCTCCCGGATCCCTGTTCGCGCCGTAAGATGCGCCCGTGCAAGGATCTTTCGGCGTCGCGCCTTTGCCTCGCGTCCGCCTGCATCGCAGACAGCGGCATATTCCTGTGCGGCGGCAGCTTCTCCCTCCCGGCGGATGCGTGCTTCCTCGTCAGCGGCATCCCGCAGTATACGCTCCGCTTCAGCGGCCGCATCGGTACTGATACGTGCAATGATCTCCTCCACGCCCATTCATGCACCTCCAAAGAGCCCGATGCCGAACATGATAAGAACGGCCACCAGAAGCCCGAATATGGCAAAGGTTTCTGCCATGACCGCAAAGACCAGGCTTGCCCCCATGGCGTCCTGGCGTTGTGCCGTTGCACCGATGCCCGAGGCCGCGGTCATCCCCTGACCGATGGCAGAGAGGCCGGCAAGGCCTACGGCAAATCCCGCCCCGATGGAGGCAAGCCCCGCCGCTGCCGTCGCCGTGACATAGCGGGTAATCATGCCGGTAAACGCCATAATAAGAATGGCAACAAGGAGACCGTAGATTGCCTGCGTCTCCGGAATGACGGTGAAGACCAGTCCCTTCCCGAACATCTCCTCCTTTTCCGCCGTTGCGGCAATCCCTGCAGACGCGGCAATACCCTGGCCGATGGCAGAGATGGCAGCAAATCCGACGGCAAACCCGCAGGCGATGGCTGCAAATCCGGCGGCGAGGGTGGCGGTGACATCACGGGTGATCATGCCCGTGAAGACCATGATGAGAATGGCAACAAGGAGGCCGTAGATTGCCTGTGTCTCGGGAATGACCGAGAATACCAGGTTTTTACCGAAACTGCCCTCATGTTCGGCGGTCGTTGCGGTGCCCGAGGCGGCGGCAATTCCCTGCCCGATGGCAGATATCCCCGCAAGACCGACCGCAAATCCGCAGCCAACGGCGGCAAACCCAAGGGCGAGATCCGCTGTCGGGTCCCCGGCAATCATCCCGGTAAACGCCATAATGAGGATGGCAACCAGCAGACCGTAGATTGCCTGCGTCTCCGGAATGACCGAGAAGACCAGATTTTTCCCGAAACTCTCTTCATGCTCGGCCGAGGCTGCCGACCCCGCAGCGGCGGCGATTCCCTGCCCGATAGCAGAAAGCCCCGCGATACCCACCGCAAGGCCGCAGCCGATGGCGGCAAGACCTGTCGCCTCCGTTGCGGTGGGATTTCCGGTCAGAAGGCCGGAAAACGCCATGATGAGGATGGCAACAAGGAGGCCGTAGATTGCCTGCGTCTCCGGAATGACCGCAAAGATGAGGCTTCGACCCATCGCCGAATCGTGCTCGGCGGTGGCTGCAATGCCTGCCGATGCCGCTATGCCCTGCCCGATGGCGGAGAGACCTGCGATACCCGTCGCAAGACCCGCACCCACCGCCGCAAGGCCGAGGGGGAGGGGTACGCTCCCCCCGTCCCCCCCGAGGACCCCTGTTGAGAGGAGGATGAGGACGGCGATTAAAAGGCCGTACATCCCCTGGGTCTGCGGCACCGCCTGGAAGACCAGTGCGCGGCCGAACTTCTCCGGCCTGATGGCAATGACGCCCGCCCCGGTCGCCCCTGCTATCCCGACACCAATGCCGGACCCAATCGCCGAAAGGCCGACCGCAAGCCCCGCACCTGTCACCGCAAGGATGAGTCCTGCATCGATGGTCATCTGTTGCCTCCTTTCCATTCGGTCACTGTCCGTCGTGCGGCAAACGGGGAGAAGGCCCGGCCGCCGGCATGGAAGAACCGGCCGAAGAACTCGACATACTGGAGGCGGAGGGCATGGATAAATCCGCCGAGCGACTGGAGGACGAGATTTGCCGCATGCCCCGCAACGGCAAAGAGAATACCCACGATCACAAAGACCGGGCCGATGCCGGCGATCATGCCGGAGAGAATGTTGATCATCATCGCAATTCCCCCGGTCGCAAGGGCAAGGGCGAGGATACGAGCATAACTGAGCCAGTCACCCAGATACCCCGTTATGGAGAAGAATCCCAGCGGCCCCTTGTCCAGCATGATACCGGCAATGCTGGCCGCAGCACCGGCCCATGCAGCCATCATGACGGTGAAAGAGAAGGCCCCCCATCCGAAAAATGAGAGGATGAGAACCGCGGCACAGGGCTGAAGGCAGAACCATGTGCCTTCCTCCAGCAGCATTTCCCGCCCTTTTCCTTCCCGCAGGTGCTCATAGGCGGCAAGACTAAGACCGAGATTCAGGTGGGCAATGCCGATGGAAAGGGCAATGATGAGGATCGTCAGGGGGTCCTTGAGCGGTTCGATGAGGGTGAAGGGGAGGGTCTCTCCAAAGATCCGCGGAAGCAGGTCTCCGAAGAAACTGCCCATGAGAAGGCCGAATATGGTGCCCGCGATGCCGCATGCGACGAGCACGCTCGCGAGGTCCCGGACGGTGCCGGGGGTATGTCCCGCCCCCCTGAGAAGGAGGGCAGCGATGAGGGCCAGAAGAATCCCGTACCCGGCATCCCCGAGCATCAGCCCGAAGGTGATGACGAGGACCGGGGCAAGAAATACCGTGGGATCCACCTTCCCGTATTCAGGCATCCCGAACATGGCGGTCAGGAATCCGTACGGGGCAAGCCACCGCGGGTGATCGAAGGCCACCGGCACATTGCCCGAAACCGGTGTGGTGAGGCAGAAGGAAAGACCCCCTGACGAGGCGTCGCAAAGCTCACGTACCTTCGGCATGTCCTTCTCCCGTGCCCAGCCCTGTACGACCGTAACCGTCCCCGTTTCACCAAAGAGGGGGGCTGCATCTTCACGCTCCCGCATGACCGCAAGTTCCTCGGCCATCGCACGCAGCGGTTCCAGATGGGTCTTTCCCATGGCAACAAGTGAGGTGTGTATCTCTTTTCGTTCCTCCACCAGCCCGTTCCGCTCCCCGGTGACGGCTGCAAGACCCTCCTGGGCGGACCCCTCCGCCGTTTCAGGATTGAATTCATGGAATGCAAGCGAACGGAGCACCACGTCCAGTTCCTGCGCCGCTTCGGGATGGGCGATGGCAACGACGGTTGTCGGGTGGCCCCCCACACCGCACACCATCTCCGCCATCGCAAGGTCCGGCACCGTTTCCCGCAGATGCGCCTCGATGTCTGCACATTCTCCATCGGGGATGATCCCTGCCCGGACCTCCAGCAGGGAGGAGGTATTCAGCCACCCGGGTTCGATGCCGAACGGAAGGAGCAGCCGCAGCACCTGCTCCTCTTCGTCAAGCCGTGCCATGCGTTCAATTATTGCAATTTCCCGGGTGTGCAGAGAGAGGATCTCGGTCACAGATTCCGTGAAGCGTTTCGCCTCTGCAAGAACGGAAGTGGCGTCAACAACGGGGAATGAAGCCTTTTCCTTCGGCGGCCGTCCGAACATCGCGACAATAGGATTCGGTTCCGGGACGACGGACGCGAGGATCTCAACGGCCCGTTCAATGTGGGAGCGGACCTCTGCAATCTCGGGGACCGATGCCGAGCGGCGGCCCGGCGCGATGAGTGCCTGCAGCTCATCGATATCGGTGACGGCCTGAAGTTCAATGACCCCGGCCTCATGCAGGGCGGCAATCATCTCTTCCCTGCGCCCGGCATGCACTCCGGCAGTGACCCTAACCATCCATGCGGTCCTGAACAT
>JBFFLM010000034.1:0-8893 GCA_041554835.1 Methanogenium sp. | reverse complement strand
GTCATCATTACTAAAAAGATGGATACGATCACCGCAAGGACGGCCTTTTTTGACGACATCATGTAGGCCGCCACGAAGATCATCGGGAGGAGCTGGTGGAGGATCAGCCACGGCACCTTCTCCCCGATATAGGCGTAGGTGAGAAGCGAGAGCGCCATCCAGAAGATGGCGAATGCCATGAACTCCTGCTGCCGCCGCTCAGGCGTGCAGGAGATATGACCTCCGGTCGCTGGCCCGCCGGCACTCCTGCCGGGCGTTGCATAGGGCGCCGCCCCAACCGTCCCGCCCTTCAGCTGTGCAAGGGCACGGGCGCAGACAGCACCGAAGTCACGCGAAGAGGGGGGTGCCCCGGCCGCAGAGAGGTCGGCCGAAACCACATCCTGCCCGGACGACGCCCGGCGGCGTTCGTGCCACCCGATGGCGTACTGCCCGATGCCGATCATCGCAAAGAGGAGAATCGGCACCTCGTAGAGGAGGAAGAGCAGGATATAGAAATACGGCGGGCCGCCGAGGCGCTGCTGGCTGTGCATCGCGGTCCAGTGATTGATGGCATCGAGCCATCCCGTCATCACCACCTCAGGCTGTGTCCCGAACGATGAGTAGAGCACCGCCATGATACAGACGGTGCCTCCCATCCAGAGAAGGATATCCTTCCACCAGCCGGTATGCAGGGCAATCTTTTTCTGACCAAGGAGCACCAGCAGCCAGAGGCCGAAGGTGCCGATGATGATCGGCATATTCTCCTTGCAGCACATCCCCAGCCCTGCGGCGGCTGCCGCAAGAAGGACATACCGCCTCTGCCGGTGCTCAAGGTAATACAGGACCGCCACCAGCAGCAGCATCGTAAAGAAGACGACGAATATGTCATTTCTCAAAAAACGAGAAAAATAGACCATGTTGGGCGAGATGGCAAGGAAGAGCGCCGCAACGAGGGTGCCGTTCCTGCCCATGTAGCCGAGGCGGTATATCGGGTACAGGAGCGCAATGGTGGCTGTCCCGAGGGCCGCCGGAAGCACACGCCCGATGAAGTCCGAGTCACCGAAGAGGGCGAACATCCCTGCGGTGACATAATACAGGAACGGCCCGTGATACACCGGATCGTAGGTATAGGTCCCTTCGGTCAGCAACCGGTACGAAAACCACGCATGAATCGCTTCGTCGTGGTGGAACAGCTTGAGGTCCAGAAAGAGAAAGCGCACAATGAGTGCGGCGAGTACTATCAGAAGAAAAATACGTTCAAAAGTAAAAATGCCCCGAAATTTAGGAGAGAAATCTGCGGCTTTCACGCCGCACCCTCAGTTCTCCAGGACAATTTCGATGCCGATATCTTTCGGCACCTGAATGCGCATGAGCTGTCTCAGTGCACGTTCGTCGGCGTCAAGATCGATGAGCCGTTTGTGAACCCGCATCTGCCAGCGGTCCCATGTCGCGGTACCCTCACCGTCAGGGCTCTTGCGGACAGGTACGATCATCTTCTTTGTCGGAAGGGGGATCGGTCCGGCAAGATTTACTCCGGTACGTTCTGCAATCTCTTTGATCCGATCGCAGACCATCTCTACTTTATTGAAATCAGTCCCTGAAAGGCGGATTCTGGCTTTTTGCATTATGTGTCACCTAAAAATATTGAGAGGAGATTATCTCATATCTTTGGCATCGATGTCAATGCACATGCCTGCTGCAATGGTTGAACCCATATCACGGATGGCGAAACGACCGAGCTGCGGAATCTCTTTGATTCTCTCGATAACCATCGGCTGAACCGGGCGGAGCTTGACGATTGCTGCATCGCCGGTCTTCAGGAAGGTGGGGTTCTCCTCCTTTACCTGGCCGGTGCGGGGGTCGAGCTTCTTCTGGAGTTCCACAAAGGTGCATGCCACCTGTGCGGTGTGGCAGTGGAAGACCGGCGTGTAGCCGACGGTCAGTGCACTGGGGTGGTGAAGAACCACGATCTGTGCAGTGAATTCCTCTGCGACGGTGGGGGGCTTTTCTGCAGGACCACAGACGTCACCACGGCGGATATCGTTCTTGCCGATACCACGGACGTTGAAACCGACGTTGTCGCCGGGGCGTGCCTCGGGCTGCTCTTCGTGGTGCATCTCGATGGACTTGACTTCACCCTCTTTGTTTGCCGGCATGAAGGAGACCTTCATTCCCTTCTTCATGACACCGGTCTCGATACGTCCGACGGGGACGGTTCCGATACCGGAGATGGAGTAGACATCCTGGATGGGAAGGCGGAACGGAAGGGTGACGGGGAGCTCAGGTGCAACCAGCGTGTCGAGGGTCTCGAGGAGTGTCGGGCCCTTGTACCACGGGGTGTTTTCCGAGTGGGTCGAGATGTTGTCACCGACGAATGCGGACATCGGGATGAACTGGATGTCGTCCGGCTTGTACCCGACCATCTTGATGAGGTCAGAGAGCTGCTTTTTGACTTCGTTGTAGCGCTCTTCGGAGTACTTTGCTGCATCCATCTTGTTGATGCCGATGATGAGCTGGTTGATACCGAGGGTCCTGGACAGGAAGACGTGCTCCTTGGTCTGTTCCATCGGGCCGTCGGGTGCTGCAACGACGAGCAGTGCTGCGTCTGCCTGGGATGCACCGGTGATCATGTTCTTGACGAAGTCACGGTGGCCTGGACAGTCGACGATGGTGAAGTAGAACTTGGGCGTGTCGAACCGCTTGTGTGCGATATCGATGGTGATACCGCGCTCACGCTCTTCCTTCAGGTTGTCCATAACCCATGCGAACTCGAATGAGCCTTTTCCTTTTGACTCTGCCTCTTTGCGGTAGTTCTCGATGATGTGTGCAGGGACTGCACCAGTCTCAAAGAGAAGACGACCGACAGTAGTAGACTTTCCGTGGTCAATGTGTCCGACCACAGCAAGGTTCATGTGTGGCTTATCTGCTGCCATAATCCTATAACCTCCAATGTGATGATAGGCCCTTTTGGGAGAGAGCCCGGTCGTTTTGAAACGAGTATTATTAATAGGAGACCTAGCTATATAAAAGATTTCTTTGGCGCGAGAACGGGGCGTAATCCCTGAAAACCCGGTATCGACACCATCATATCTGATTGCGCAGTACCTAGTTCTTTACATGAAGACACTTCCGCTAAAACGGACCGGTCCCAATGACATGGTCAAAGTCGATTGTGCAGATGGGGAAGTCTCTGTCTACAGCCGCTGTGCGTATTGCCGCAACTGCGAAGGGGTCATCGTCGGCAAACGCCTGATCCCCATGCCGCAGAAACAGAAGGCCGAGAAGATGCGCTATGGCATGGCCGGAGACGAGGACCTGTTAAACGCCCAGATGATGTTCAACACGCTTATCAGGGACGGGTCCGCCATCGCCTGCAAGGACGATGCCAACCAGGGGTTCAGAGACCTTTATTCCATCTAATCTCTGTGGCATCGGATCATACAGACATTTTTTCAGGTCCTTTTTTTAGGCCTTTTTTGCCTACATGCCGGCAACAGCGAGCGCTACGAACGCCAGTGCCCGGGCCATCTCACCTGCGGCGCCGGTGATGTCCCCGTTGATGCCGCCGAAGAGATGCTTTGAAACCGTCATGACGGCAGCGAGCGTCAGGACCGCGGCAATCCCCGCAGCGGCAATCCCCGCAAGGGGTACCGGGAGGAGAAGAAGCGGCAGCACGAGAAGAAGGGCGGCAACGGAAAACCACGGGCGGGAGAACCCGCTGATATAGGAGAACATCCCCTCCCGGAAGGGGCGCCCGTGCGCGATGAGTGCCGCCTGCACCCATTTTGCCCACACCTCGCCGATGATCACCGCGCACGCCACTGCCGGCACGGAGAGAAGCCCGGCAAAGGCGAGAAGCGTCACGATGATCCCCGCACCGACGCCGCCTGCGCCGATCTGCCGGTCCGTCAGCGCATGTACCCGTTTCTCGCGCCCGCCGTGGGCCATCAGGCCGTCCCCGAGGTCGAGGAGCCCGTCAAAATGATTCAGGCCGCTTACCACCAGGACGGCGGCAAGGGCACCCGCCGCCGCGAGCACGGGGGTCGGCATCAGGAGGGCGACAAGTGCCCCGGCTGCGCCCGTGACGTATCCTGCGAGCGGCAGAGTCCACGATGCCCGGGCAAAGGCATCATAATCCGCATGGCTGCCCAGCGGAAGGATGGTGGTGAACTGGAGAAGCGCCCGTACTGCCGAAATGACCATAGAAAATATCCTGTACACGGGTTTTGTCGTCTGCCTGTTAGTCTTTTCCTCTCATGCGTGCCAACGAAGCGGCACTTGCGGTGGAATCAAGCAAACTTGAGTTAATGCATAAATATTGTAATCTTTAATACCCGGCCCCTTCAACCTGTTGCCCAATGGACTATCTCTCGGAATCTCCCGACATCACCTTTACCCGCCCTATGATCGGCGTCGTCATCAGCAATACCATCCTCTCCACCGTCCCCGGCATCTCGGCCGCAGGGCCGACCCCGGAACTGACCCTTGCCACCTCCGTCCTTGACGGGGAGATCATCGTCAACGGGAAGATCACGAGTGCCCCGGTCATCCCCGTCAGTCCGACCGGCTGCGCAACGCCTGCGACCCTGACGAGGGCAATGGCAGAACTCTGCGGGCTCCAGCCGTTCGTGGTGAATGCCGGCCTTGCAATGCCCCCGTCCTATGCATCCTTCGACGTCTACGGTGCACCGGGCCAGGACCCGCGGGTCGAGGATGCCGTCCCGGAGGCGCATGCCCTCTATGAACGGGGCCGTCGCATCGGGACCTACCTGAGCCAGTACTCCGATCTCCTCGTCCTCGGCGAGAGCGTGCCCGGCGGCACGACGACCGCGCTGTGCGTCCTCCGGTCCCTCGGCTACGACGCGCTGGTCAGTTCCAGCCATGTCGATCACCCGGCCACCCTCAAGGAGGAGATCGTCGCTGCGGCCCTTGCAAAGACAAGGCGCGACGGGACAACCGGCGCCCTGGATGTCGTGCGGGCCTGCGGGGATCCCATGATGCCCGTGGTCGCGGGCATTGCCGCCACCTACACCGGGACGGTTGTCCTTGCGGGCGGGACCCAGATGCTTGCGGTCGCCGCGGTGATGAAGGGGCTTTGCCTCCCCCTTCCCCCCGTCGTCACCACCACCTACGTGAAACACGACGCCAATGCCACCTTCACCCGGACGGCGGAGGAGATCGGGGTGACCACGTGGATCGTGGACCCCGACTTCGGCAATATCGGGCATGACGGCCTTGCCCGCTACTGTGCCGGCGAGGTCAAGGAAGGGGCCGGCGCCGGTGGTGCGCTCTGGCTCGGCGCGGTCATGGGCCACTCGAAGGAGGCCATCTGGGACAAGATCCTGGACTTTGTGAAAGACTACCGCTGATACCGGACCATCAGAACATTCTTCTTCCTTCCTTGCCACAAGGGAGGTACCGATGACATCCCGCACTGTGCGGGGAGGGGAGGGGCTCTCTCCCCCCGCCTTCGTTCTCATTCTTGCCCATACCGGACTCTCGCTGATCCCGGGCCTCTCCGGTGCGGGCAGGGATCCGGAGGATACATGGAAGACGCCGATACGGGACGCCGACTACATCCTCGAGGGGGGAGAACTCCCGCGATGCCCCACTCCGGCCTCCATCACCCGGAGCTGCCTGCACCTCTGCGGCATCCCGCCGCTCTTTGTCAATGCAGGGCTCGGGACCGTCCCCCATTTTCCCTGCGTCACCCTCGGAACCCTTCCCGGCCGCGACCCCCGCACGCTTCCGGCAGTCCCGGAGGCCCACGCACTCTACCGGCGGGGACGCACCCTGGGGGAATTCCTCTCCCTCTACACCGACACCCTCTTTATCGGGGAATGTGTCCCCGGCGGCACCACCACGGCGCTCTGCGTGCTCAGGGCCCTGGGCTACGACGACGCCCGGTGCGGTTCGGCCTTTCCCAACAGTCCCGCCCTCCTCAAGGAGGAGGTCTGGAACGCCGTCCGGGGCCGCCTGAAAAATGAGATACCCTCCTCCCCCCTTGCCGTCGTCCGGGAAACCGGCGATCCCATGATGGCTGCCGCCGGCGGTCTTGCCGCCGGATTTTCGGGAAGGGTCGTGCTTGCTGGAGGGACCCAGATGCTCGCGGTCGCGGCACTGATGACGGCGGCGGGATCCCCGCTCCCCGGAATAGCGACGACGGGGTGGCTCAGGGACGACCCCGACACCTCCTTTGCCGCCCTTGCAGGGACCCTGGGAGTCAGGGCGTCCTATGCCGACCCCGCCATCGACCCGGGAACAAGGCGGGGGTGCATCGGCGCCGTGAAGGAGGGGATGGGTGCCGGAGGTGCCGTCGTGCTTGCGGGCGACGAGGGATTTTCCCCGGACGAGATTGCCCGGGCCATCATGGCGGGGACGGAACCGTGACCTGCACCCTCCTGCACCTTCTAAAAGACTATACCTTTTAAATGACCATATGATCTGAAGATGCGTCCAATATACGTCGTTAATAATTTTGGCCAGTTCAATCACCTGATCCTCCGCATGCTCAGGGACAACGACATCGATGCAAAGATGATCAAAAACGACACCCCGCCCGCCGACGTGCTGGAGGGATGCCGCGGCATCATTCTCGGTGGCGGGCCGTCGCTCGAACGGGCAAACAATGCGCCCGAATACGTGGACCTGGGCCTGCCGGTCCTGGGGATCTGTCTTGGCCTCCATATCATCACGACCCGTCGCGGGGGAACGGTGCATCCGGGCTCTTCCGGCGGTTTCGGCGGCGTTGACGTCAATATTCTCGAACACGACGCAATTCTCGCCGGGTACCCGGACCGCATCAGCGTCTGGGCGTCCCATGCGGACGAGGTCGAGACCATGCCGGAGGGATTTTCCCTCCTCGCGCAATCGAAGATCTGCGGGGTCGAGGCAATGGCAAAACCGGACGAACAGATCTACGGCATCCAGTGGCACCCGGAAGTGAGCCATACGTTCGAGGGGCTTCGCCTGTACGATAACTTCAACCGCATCACACTGGACAGGGACTGAAAACCGCATGGATACCACGACGCGCCTGGAAGAAGAGATCAAAAAAACCGGTTTTGTGTGCCGCTGCTGCGGACGATGCTGCGCAGGAGGCCCCGAGGACGGCAATGAGGTCATGGTCTCCCCGGATGAGATACGGGCGATCATCGGGGTCACCGGGCTTGCATGGCATGAGATTGCAGACCCCTATCCCGAGTTCATCGACGACCCCTCGGGAGCGTCGTATACGCTTGCCTGGTGCCTGAGGCGTACGGACCGGGGATGCACCTTTTTAGGCGACGACCACCGGTGCACCATCTACGAGCACCGCCCCGCCATCTGCCGCACCTACCCCTTCATGCTCCAGGACGGCAGGCTCTGCATCTCCGAATGCCCCGGCCTGGGGGGAGACGGGGTGGCAGGCGACGAGGAGGCGCAGATCCTTGCAGGAGACCTCCTGGCCCGCTCCGCCATGGAAGAGGCGGAGATCGAGAAGACCTCGGCGGTCTTTGACGAGGCGAATCTTGCCAAAGGTGACCGGTGCGTCATCGACAGCGAAGGAGTGACCTTCCTGCATGGGTGAAGTCCGTATCGTCGGTACCGCCCATGTCTCGCAGAAGAGCGTGGACGAGGTCCGGCGGGCAATCGATGAGTTCGCCCCCGACATCATCGCCATCGAACTCGACCGCGGCCGCCTCGCCGCCCTGAAAGGGAACGCACCCCCGCCGACGGTGGAGGATGTCCTGAAGAGCGGCAATTTTTCCCTGATCCTTGCGCAGTGGCTCCTCTCCTATATCCAGCGAAAGATCGGTGATGAGACGGGGGTCCCCCCCGGCTCAGAGATGATGGCGGCCGTCGAGGTTGCCGAGGAGCGCGGCATCCCCTACGCCCTTGCGGACCGTGACATCAATATCACCTTCTCCCGGTTCTGGACACTGATGCCCCTTATCGAGAAGATCAAGATAGGGTGGGCCATGGTCTCCTCCCTGATGGGCATCGATTCGGGGGAGGAGATCGATATCGACCAGCTGACCGAACAGGACATGATCTCCGCCGCCATGGAGGAGTTCCACCGCTTTGCCCCGAAAGGTGCAGCGGCCCTCATCGACGAGCGGGATGCCTACCTCTCGTACAATATCCTCGCCCTTGCGGGCACCCACGAGCGGGTGCTCTCGGTGGTCGGGGCCGGGCACGTGGAGGGCATCAACCGGTTCATCCGGGCTCCCGCCACCCTCCCGCCCCGGCAGAGCCTGACCGCACAACCGAAGCGGTTTCCCTGGGGCAAGGCATTCGGCATCTTTATCGCCGCCATCTTTGCGTTCTTCCTGGTGCTGATCGCCTTCTCCGGGGCGGGCACCGATCTCCTGGTCTCGGCGGTGCTCTACTGGGTGGTCATCAACGGCATCCTTGCAGCGGCGGGGACCCTGATTGCCGGGGGGCACCCGATATCCGCCCTCACCGCATTTGCCGTTGCCTGGATGACCTCCCTCAACCCCTTCATGGCCGCAGGATGGTTTGCCGCAGCGACCGAGGCAAAGATACGAAAGCCGAAGAGCAGCGACTTTGCCGCGATTATGAAGGCCGAAACGATCACCGAGATGCGCAAAATTCCGCTCTTCAAGGTGGTTCTGGTGGCGGCGCTGGCAAATATCGGGAGCATGATCGGGACCTTTGCCTACATCCTCTTCATCATGCCCATCCTGGGAGTCGACCCACGAGTCATCCTCGCCGACGGATTTGCCAACCTAATGGCATTTCTTTCGGGCATTCTCCCCTTCTGACCTTTTTTAGGCATCTTTTGGAAGCATATATCTAAGATGATTGCCACTACCCTTTATGAATCTTGGAGTGACCATCATCAAAGGACGGCGCAGTGTGCGCAAGTACAAGGATACGCCCCTTCCCGAAGATGCAATCCACCACGCCT
>JBFFLM010000033.1:0-9029 GCA_041554835.1 Methanogenium sp. | reverse complement strand
GGTCATCGTCCGCTGCCTGGAAGGGGACCGCATGGGACCGGGAGGCGACCGTCCACCCGCCGTGGTCGAGCGGGCGGGTGTCTGAGCAGGAGAGGGCCTCGGCCGGGCCGTCCGCGGCGGCGATCGTCACCGTGGCGCTGCCCAGATCAACCCCGCCCATATCACCGGTCACGAGGCGGACGCTGACGAGCACCGCCCCCATCCGGTCAGGGTGGATGCCGCCGCTGCCGGTGACGGCCACCCCCTCGCAGGGGCCGCCGTCGTCGGCGAACCCGTAGACCCCGCCGTCTTCCATGAGGAGGCTTCCGCTCTCCTCCATCGCCCCGACGACGACGCCGCGATCGTCCCCGCCTACAGGGGCGAGGACCGTCAGGTGGCAAATGAGGTACAGGCTGCAGAGGGCGAGGGCAGAGAGGATGAGCAGTTCGAGGCCGGTCAGCCCCTCGTCACCGGTGTGCATGAGAGATGATGGGCGGCACCGGCATAAAAAAAGGCCCGTTTTTCATCGCCGCTGTCGCCAGGCGTAGTAGACGGCGAGGCAGGCGAGCATCCCGGCGGCGGCGAGGATGCGCAGCAGCCGGTCATCTCTGTCCGCCGCGGCGTCCTGGGTGGTGGTGGCGCCCGCATCCTTCCAGTCGTCCTCGAAGACCCCGGTGAAGTAGGCGGCGACCCCCGGATGGCGGACGATGACGCCCACCTCCCGGTTGAAGGAGGGGGAGTGCTCGTTCCAGTTGACGGAGGAGACGAGCACCTCCTCGTCGTCGACGATGACACCCTTCGTGTGCACTTTGACGATATCATCCGCCGCCGTGCGGGCGAGGCGTGCCTCCATCGGCAGCCCCTCCTCTGCTGCACGGGCGTTGATGGACGCCGCCATCTCGTCGTTGTCGTCCTCCCCCTCGACATTGAACCAGTAGCTGTCGAGGATGACCCGGACGCGGACGCCTCGCTTCGCCGCCGCCACCGCTGCAGCGAGGTACGGGTTCTCCTGACCGTCCGACCAGTCGCTGATGTAGGCCTGTTCGATGTCGACGGAGACCGCCGCCCCCTCGATCATCGCGGGGATGAGGTCGGCGGTGTCCGGGGCAAGGACGGGGGTGACGGTGGCGCCGGTGAAGGTCTCAGCGGAAAATGCTGCGGGGCGGGGCACTGCACTGCTCTCCTCCGGCTCCTCGGGACGGCCGGGATACGGGATGACATCCCCGCCTGCCGCATCCTCCTCAAAGACCGCGGTGAAGTACTCCGCAACGCCGGGGTGGGTGACGGCGACCCCCCAGCCGCGGTTGCCCGCGGTGCCGGGTTCGGCAAAGCCGCTCGTCCCGAAGTTCTCGGTCGTGACAAGGACCGTCTCGGAGTCTGCGACCACGTACTTCGCGTGGTCGTAGCGGTACCGGGCATGGGCATCGTCCGTCGTCGTCATCACCCGGACGTCCGCCCCGGCCCCGGTGAGCATCGCAGCGATGCCGCCCTCGCCGTCCGGGATGCCGCCGACCGGCCCGCCCTCGAGGAGGACGCGGACATCCGCCCCGTTTCCTGCCGCCTCTGCCACGCAGGCGGCGATGCCGGCATCCGTGAACTCATACACATTGATGAGCAGTGATGTGTCGGCAGACGAGAGCGTCCCTGCAAGCACGTCGCGCGAACAGTCGGGGGAGGCAAAGGCGGTGACCGTCGCCCCGGTATAGGTCGCGGGCGAAAAGCGGGACTGGCCGATGAAGTACGGGCGCCGGTCCCAGACGCCGTCCTCGAAGACATGGACCTGCCCCTCCCGTGCGGTGACGTCCTCCGGCCATCCGACGGACTGGACCTCGACGCCGCCCTCAAAGAGCGTCACCGTATCCCCGCCGTTGCCGAAGGCAAACTGCCCGGTACGGACGAGATCCGGGACGCCGGGTGAGGAGTCGTACCACTCAAAATCCGGATAGTCCCCATGGACGGTGCGGTAGGCCTCCCCCTGTGCGGCACAGGTGAGGGGGGCTACGGCCCGCGTTCCGGCGGGGAACCGGACCGACCCCTCCCCGTCGGTGATCATCACCCGGTCGAGGCTGCCGCCGCCAATCACGAAAAATTCGTCCGCCTCCCCTTTGAGCCAGGTATCGGGGCATATCTCGGTGATCATCACCGCCGCCGATGCCTGCAGACAGCAAAGGAGGAGAAGAGCACAGAGTGCGATGGGAACGGCGGACGTACGCATGGTATTCCTGTTGGGGGGAGGATCATTAACCCTTTGCGCCCGCCCCTCCCGCGGCGACGGCATGGGAGAGCCGGTGGTTCGGCGGGGGCATGGACCGTGATGGTGCCGGTGCCGGTGGTGGGGTGAGTGCCCGTCTGGGTTATGTGGCCTCAGCAACAACTGTACTTCATGACCGTCTCCCCCCCGCCGCACCGTCCGGAAGAGCTCCCGGCATCAGGGATGGCCCCCTTTCGCGCA
Organism: Methanogenium sp.; assembly: GCA_041554835.1. Taxonomy (GTDB): domain Archaea; phylum Halobacteriota; class Methanomicrobia; order Methanomicrobiales; family Methanomicrobiaceae; genus Methanovulcanius. The sequence goes on along the minus strand of JBFFLM010000033.1, from coordinate 6,598 downwards.
GGGCTCCTTGTCGTCAAGGCGGGCGGAAGCCTCATGGACTGCATTCCGGGGCTCATGGGCATCCTCGCCGCAAGCGGCCGCGACCTGCTCATCGTCCCGGGCGGCGGGCCGTTTGCCGACGCTGTCCGGGAGGCGGGCCTCCCCGATGAGGCGTCGCACTGGATGGCGGTCTGTGCAATGGAGCAGATGGCGTGGTGCTGGGCCGCGGCAGGGGCCGTCCCGGTGGGCCTCGACGACCCGGTCAAAGGCGTCTGCGTCCTCCTCCCCTACGGGCCGATGCGTACGGAGGACCCCCTCCCCCACACATGGGAGGTGACCTCGGACACGATCGCGGCCTGGGTGGCGCACCATCGTGGGGCGCCGCTCCTCCTCCTCAAATCGGTGGACGGCATCCCGGCCCCTGAAGGCGGCGTGGCAGAAGAGATCACCGAACCCGTGGCAACCGACGTCGTGGACCCGTGCCTCCTCCCCTCTCTCTTCGGGCACGGGACGTTCGCCTGCATCCTCAACGGCAGACGGCCGGAACGGGTGCGGAGGTTCCTTGCCGGGACTGCGGTGGAGGGAACGTATATCAAACCAATATTTTAAGACGCGAGAAGTCGAATTTATTCGTTACTTTCAGTTGACACTTACATGAGGAACAATACATGGCGGTAGAAAAATGCACATCCTGCAATGTCCCCCTGGCCGAGCCCGGCTGGACGACCTTCGAATGTCCGAAATGCAGGCAGACCATCAACCGGTGCCACAGCTGCAGGCACCAGAGTATCCAGTATGAATGCAAGAAATGCGGATTCGTGGGGCCTTAGACATGGGTGACGTTGCTGTTATCATCAAGGTCATGCCCGAGTCTCCCGACGTCGACCTCGAGGCACTCAAGCTCCTGATCAAGGAGAGGCTCCCCGGTACCATGGACATGGTGGAAGAACCCATCGGATTCGGTCTTTCAAGCCTCAAGCTTGCCATCGTCGTCCCCGACGGCGAAGGCACGACCGAAGAGGCAGAAGAGACCCTTCGCAACCTTGAGGGTGTCGAATCCGCCGAGATCATCTCCGTAACCCTGACCTGAACCGGTCATCCGATCCATCATTTTTTCATTTCGTTTTTCCGTTTCCGCCTTCTGGTTACGCCGTTTCCGGTGTTCAGGAGTATTTATTATAAAATAGTCGTGAGTATTCTATAACGGAAAGGCATCCCGGTTCGGTGCGGCCGGGTCTGCCCGTGGCGGGTGTGCTAGTTGAAAATTACCTCGAAGACGACGCTGATGGTGGTATGCGTCGTCGTTGCCCTTGTTATCGTCATCTTCGCAGCATCGGAGCTCTTCGTCAAGGAGGGATTCAATGCGGTCGAGGATACGAAGGCAATGCAGGATACCGACAAGGTCGCCTATATCCTCGCCTCCGACATGAATATGCTCCACTCGGTCACCCTCGAATGGGCGCACCGCGACGACCTCGTCGCCTACATGGAAAGCGTCCCCGGAGGGGCGCCGCCGTTTATCAACGATGCTGCCTTCGGGCAGGTGGGGGTCAGCTTCATCGTCCTGACCAACAGCCGGGGCACGCTCGTCGAGGGGCGTTCGTTCGATGCCGCTACGCAGAGCGCCGGTCCCATGTCCGAGGCCCTGCGGCACCACCTGGATTCGATCTACTCCTTCCCCGGCATGGCGATCAGCGATGATCAGGTGCTGGGCATCCTGATGCTCTCGGGGACCCCGTACATGGTCTCCTCCCAGCAGATACTCTCCGATGACGGGGAGCTGCTGGGGACCATATCGATGGGGCGGGTCTTTGACGAACAGGAGGTTGCCCGCCTGGAGTCGCTCTCGCTCTTCCCCATCACCATCCTCACCTACGAGGAGCTCGCGGCCATCGTCAGCCCGGACCTTGCGGCCGGCAATATCGGACAGCCGTTTTTGAACTGGCATGGCAGCGATCTTCTCGGGGTCAATTCCCCGGTGGTGCTGACCGCGCCTACCCGGGAGACGATGGAGGGGTACGTCTTTGCAAACGACCTCTACGGGGACCCCGCGGTCATCCTGAAGGTGGAGATGCCCCGCGACATCTCCCTGCAGGGCCAGAAGACCACCACCTACTTCATGGGATGGATTCTTCTGACCGGACTGGTCTTCGGGGTCATCCTCCTGGGGCTGCTCCATATCTTCGTCTTCTCCCGGCTCTCGTCCTTTTCCGGGCGCATGGGGGAGATCGGTGAGGAGAGGGATTTCTCCGCACGGGTCCCGGAGGACGGGGATGACGAGATCACCTCCCTCTCGCGCTCGTGCAACACGATGCTCAGGGAACTCGAGAGCTCGCAGAACCATCTGAAAGGGCGCCTGACCGAGACCGAGGAACGGTACCGGCTCTTCTTCAACTCGGGAAAGGATATCGTCCTTGCCAACCGTCTCGGGACCGAGGAGGACGGGAAGGGGAACTCGAATGCGTTTCTGGGGACCTTCATCGAGGTCAACGACGCCGCCATCACCTCGCTGGGGTACACCAGGGAGGAGTTTCTGACGATGCGCCCCTCGGAGATCATGGTGCCGACCGGGAGCGGGGTGATGAGCGACCGGATCTCCCGGCTGCGGGTCGCAGGGACCCTCCTCTACGAGACGGAGCTGGTCACCTCGGACGGGACGAAGACGCCCTTTGAGGTGAGCGCCCATCTCTTCCAGAACGACGGCGAACCCGCCGTCCTCTCCATCGCCCGTGACATCACGGAACGCCGCTCGATCGAGCGCCTCAAGGGTGAGGCCTTCGCCCAGATAGAACAGAACATGGTCCAGTTTGCGATCCTCAACGACCACCTGAGAAACCCGCTCCAGGCGATCGTGGGCCTTGCCATCCTCAACATCGAGGACGAGGAGGTCGTAAACAAGATCCTCTCGCAGGCGGACCTCATCGACAGCTACGTGGACCAGCTCGACCGGGGCTGGATCGAGTCCGAGCAGATCCGTGACTGGCTGCGCAAATACTACGAATTCAAATAAAAAAGATGTCCGGGGGAAGCGGGCAGTCCCTTCCCGGTTCCGGCGGCCCTGGAGCCGCCCTTTTTTTCAGCACCCGTCGGCGTCCAGTTTGTCGAAGACTTCTTTGGTGACCGCCCGTATCTTGTCCGCCGATCTGCGGAACTCCTCGACCTCATTGTCGGCGATGGTGATGGCGACGGGGAAGACGCCGTCACGGTTCAGCTTGGCAGGTACGCCGATGCAGACATCGGCGACATCCTTGATCTCGGAGGATATCAGCGAGGAGACGGTGAGGATCCGGTTCTCGTTGCCGAGGATCGTCCGGACGATCGTGGAGATCGCATCGCCCGGCCCATAGACGGTCGCCCCGACGCGGCGGATGATATGTGTGCCTGCGGTCTTCACGTTCTTCATGATCCGCTCCTCGGGCAGGTGTTCGAATCGGGGGAGATTCTGGATGGAGATACCGCCGATGGTCGTTGCGGACCAGAGGGGGACCATCGAGTCGCCGTGCTCGCCTATGATGCGGGTGTGCACTTCGCTCACATGCACCCCGAAGAAGTGGGCGATATTCCATTTCAGGCGCATGGAGTCCAGGTGGGTCCCGAGGCCGAAGACCTGGTTGGTCTTCATGCCGGAGTATTTCAGCGCGACGGCCGTCATCACGTCCACCGGGTTGGTGACGATGAGAAAGAGGCTTTTGGGGGCATACCAGCCGACCATCGCCGCCATCTGTGCCACCAGCCGGGCATTGGCATGGGCGAGGTCCATCCGGTCCTGTCCGTCCCGTCGCGGAACACCCGAGGTGAGGATGATGATATCGGAGTTCTCCAGGTCCTTCGGGCTGGTGGAAAAACCGGCCTCCAGCGTGGTTCCGCGGGCGGCAAATGAGTCATGCAGGTCACAGGCAAGGCCGTGCAGCACTTCCTCGCTTCCTTCCCTGCCGAAGAGGACGATCTCGTCCACGTAGGGGATGTAGGATACCGCGAGAGCTGTGTATCTGCCGACATGGCCTGATGCGCCGATGATGGTCACTTTTGCCATGAAAATCAATCCGGGTATAGTTGTAGTAAAGATAGGGACCTTCCGGAGTTGACAACACGTGCCTGCAGTCCTCCTCCGCTCCATCCTCCACCCCGCACCCCCATGGGCGCCGGATGTCCGCGGTAAGCCTGCTCCCTTCCGGGCCTCGGCCGGTCTCCGCAGCGAGAAGATGTTCATTCCCTCCGGAATGAAGGGATCTTCGCCATCGACCTCATGGGACAAGGCTTCTCAGTCAGGAACGAAGGATTCGGGCAGGTCGACAGAGCCGCCCCCGGTGTTCGTCCCCCGCATATCGGCGGTTTCGGGTTACAGGTGACGCCTAACCACCCGGACTAGTCCCCGTATAATGTGCACCCTATGGGATAAAAACAATGCCGCCTATGCGCTGGCGGAGTGCTTCCTGTTCCCGTTCCATGCGTTCGTGCTCTTCCTTCCCGAAGAGGTCGAGGACGGTGAGGAGATGCCCTGCGGGCAGGTGCGGCCCGAGGAGGCGGAAATCGCCCTGCCAGACCGCAACAGTCGTCTCCGCACCGGCGGCCCCTGCGATCTTCACCGGCTCGCTTCTCACCGGCGTTTTGCGGCATTCGTCATAGGAAAAGAAGATCTCCACGGCCTCAAGGCCGAGCGTCGTCCTGTTCACCTCGAGGTTCACCGCGGCCCAGTAGGCCGCCCCGTACCAGGCGTCGTTCATGACCACCTGCGGGATGCCGTACTGGGCGGCGGCAAGGGTCAGGCGTCCGGCACCGCAGCAGGCGTCGAAGAAGACCTCCGGGCCGTGCATCACGGCCTGCATGGAGGTGTTGATGATCTTCGGGTCGAAGGCGCGGGGGAATTCGATATGGAAGACCGACTGCTGGAGGTAGGTGACGACCGGTTCCTTTTCGGTTTCGAAGATATTGGCCCGGACGTCGCAGCCGGCGAGCAGTTCATGCGCCTGCCACTCCCCGTCGGTATCCCTGATCCCCGGCACTCCGCCGAAGTCGCGAACCACGCCCTTGACCTCCGGTATCTCCGCGATGATGCGGTCCGCCGAGGCCTGCGTCACCTTCTTCGAGAGAAAGACGAGGCCGTCCTTGCCGACATGGGGCGGGGCCTCGAGGACGCAGCCGGGGTCGATGAGGGGGACGCCGGCGTTCATCAGCGGTTCGTCGGGGGCAAGGTCCCCGGTCTCCGCCATGATCGTCCATATGTCCGCGACGATCTCGTCGAGGGGCCGGCGCCCGCAGGAGCAGGGGGGCTGCGGTTTGAACGACGGCGGGGCGGTCTTCGGGAGGACGGTGTCCCTGCAGTCGGGACAGGGGGCGTAGCGCTCCTCAAGTCCCTCTGTCAGTTCTTCTGCGGGGCGGATGCAGTCTCCGCCGCATACGGGGCACTCCATGGTTTTTTGGTAGGCGGTATGCGGATTTAAGGATAGGTGCCTCGGGTCCGAAGGATTGCCCCAATCCAACTCAATATATATATGCCTTCCAAAATGATCTCGAGAGATCCTATGAACGACCGAGGGCCACGTATTCTTAAACATCATTACTATGTCTTCACCTTCGGCCTGCTCCTTGTCGCGGCGGCGGGGGGTGCGATGGTAATCGAAGGCAGTTCCCCGGAGATTACGGTACTCGACCTCCCCGGCGCACCGAATGACATCGTCTTCATCGCCGATCCCCACGTCAAGGAAGGAAATGTCGCATACCTGGAAGGGGTGGTCGAGCAGATCAACGCCCTTCATCCCTCGATGGTCCTCATCGGCGGCGATTTCGTCACCTCCGACGAGGGTGAGCTCGACTTCTCCAACCAGTACATCTGGGCGGAGGTGGACGCCCCGGTCTATGCGGTCCTCGGCAACCACGACTATGTGGCAGGGGTGCACGGCCTGAACGGCCCGGCAAAGACGCTGGCGATGCAGCAGGCGAACCTCACGGTCGAGGGGTATGACGTCTCGATGCTCGCCGATGACCCGCTCATCGACTTTGCGTTCGGTGACGCCGTGGAAGCCGAGCTCGAGTCCTACGGCGTGGACGTCCTGCGAAACGAGTACCGGCTCATCGATGTGGACGGGACGTCGCTTCTTCTCGTCGGGGTCGACGACGCGTGGGCAGGCCTTGCCGACCCGCCCGAGGTTCCGGCAACGGACGCCTATACCATCTATATGATCCATGAACCCGGCGCACGGGCGAACTGGGATGCGGACCTGATCCTTGCGGGCCACCTCCACGGCGGCCAGTTCAGCTCAGCGGGCATCAACCTCCTCGATGAGACCGCGGTCGTCGACATCGCCGGGTTCTGCGATGCACCGGGAACCCTCACCTTCATCACCCGCGGCATCGGCTCCTCCAGCCTCGTGGGCGTCGACATCCGCTCCAGCGCCCCGCCCGAGATCGTCGTCATCAACCCGTCCGTCCCGATTGAAGGGGCGACGGTGATGACGCCGTAATCCAGGAAATACTACTGAGGTCCTGCCAAATTTTCTGCAGGAACCACCCCTCTCCTCTCGTCGCCTCTTTTAGTTCACCCGTTTCGTATCCGATCAATCGCCCGTCCGAGCCCCGCATCCACGAATTCTTCGAAGCCCGTTTCTCCCCGGGCATAGTC
>JBFFLM010000032.1:0-9037 GCA_041554835.1 Methanogenium sp. | reverse complement strand
CATCACCCTCTCGGAGGGGTGCATCTTTGGCTGCAGGTACTGCGCTGTTCCCAATGGTCCCTGCCGGTACAAGACCCCCGATGACGTTGAAGCCCTTATTCTGCCGGTCCTGGACCGTATCGATGCGATCTCGATCACAAGCGGTGTCCTCACCTCCGTTGAGGCCGACGAGAGCAGGGCCCTCGCCGTCGTCAGGCGCGTGGTGCGCTTCGGCATCCCGGTCGGTGTCTCCATCTACCCGACCCCGGAGACACCCGGCCGCCTCCATGACCTCGGCGTCTCGGAGGTAAAGTTCAACGTGGAGACGGCAACGGCAGACCTCTTCGCCGAGATGTGCCCTGGACTTGATTATGATCTGGTCTGGAAAGTCCTGGCAGCGTCTGTCCGTCTCTTCGGGAAGAACCGGGTCTATTCAAACGTGATCCTGGGGCTTGGGGAGACCGACGAAGAGATGGCGGCATGCATCCGCCGCCTGACAGGGATGGGAGTCATCCCGGTCATCCGCCCCCTCACCCCCTCAGGCAGTGTCGCCCATCTTATTCGGCCCGATGCGGACAGGATCCTCCGGACAGCGGAGGTGCTGAAAGAGGCCCTGGCAGCGGCGGTCCTCGACCCTGGACAGGCACTGACGATGTGTTCGGCCTGTACCGGGTGCGACCTGGTGCCGGGGGTGGACCTGTGAACGGCGAAGAGGCACTCTCACGGGCGCTCGCGGCCTCTGCGGACCGCTGGTATGCGGTGCCGGGCTATCCGGTCACCGGGATTGCTGACGCCTGTGGTGCCGAAATCACGGTGAACGAGAAGGTCGCCCTCGAATACGCACTCGGCGATTCACTCTCCGGGAGGCGAGCTGCCGTCATCTTAAAGAACGTAGGCCTGAATGCCTGTGCCGACACCATGGTCGCCGCAGCGGTGGAAGGGATTCGTGCAGGAGTCGTCATTGTCGCGGGTGATGATGAGGAAGTGAGCGGTTCCCAGCACGCCCAGGATTCCCGCTGCTACGGCAAGGTGGCCGGCGTCCCCGTTTTTTCCCCCCGGTCTGATGAACTCAGCGAGGCGGTGGAGACGGCGTTTCGTGCCTCGGAGATGTTTTCACGTCCTGCAATCCTGCGCATTCCATCTGGGATGCTCACACAGCCCGCCTGGGGGGTCCCCACCGAACGAAAGAACCTGCAGAAACCACGTCCCGATGACCGCGGCCTGACGATGCGGGGGCGCTCGGAGGCCGCAGAGTACCGAAGGATGGAACTGTGCATCTGGGCATCGTCCGGGCCCCGCTACATCACCTACCCGCCACGGGTCGGCAGCGAGAGCGGGTGCACGACCATTGATGTCGGTGGGGAGCCCCCCCAGACCATCCATACACGGGGATATGCCCGCACATTCTGTTCGGGGTGTCCCTTTCTCCCCATTCTCGACATGATGCGGGAGAAAGAGTTTGCACCCGTCTGTGACATCGGGTGTGCGGTTCTTGCCAAGAACCCGCCATACTCCCTTTGCGCTGCAAGCTATGCCCTCGGATCGTCCCCGGGGGTCGCGGCGACGAGCTCCGGCGTTGCCCTTACCGGCGATTACGCCCTTCTCCATTCGGGCATCAACGCCCTTATCGACATTGCCGAAAAGAAGCGCGACCTTCTCCTGGTGGTCCTCGCAAACGGCACGATGGGAATGACCGGCGGTCAGGGGACCCCGGACGTCCTCCCGTATCTTACATGGGCGCACCCCGTCGTCTGCGTTGCGGATGATACCGCCTGTATCGAAGAACACCTTATTTCCTGGAATAGTTCCCGAAAGGGGCTTTGCATACTCTATATCGTGGGGGACTGTCCCCCCGGAGCACATCATGAAACCGTGGAATGTTGAAATATGTGATGTAACACTGCGTGACGGGGAACAGACCCCTGGCGTCTCCTTCACATGCGAGGAGAAGATGGAGATTGCTGCGCAGATCGACGCTGTCGGTGTCGAGGTCATCGAGGCAGGATTCCCTGTCGTATCGGAGAATGAAAAGGAATGTGTGCGGGCTGTCTGCAACATGGACCTCGATGCCCGTGTCTGCTGCCTTTCACGGGCGCTGAAGCAGGATGTGGATGCAGCCATCGACTGCGGGGTCGATCTCGTCAGCATCTTCTTTGCCACATCCGACCGCCACATCAGGGTTAAATACCGGTGCTCGCGGGAGGAGATGACCGATCAGGCCCTCGGTATGATCGAATATGCCCGGGATCATGGCATTGCCGTCAGGTTCGCCGCCGAAGACGCATCAAGGACGGATACGGAAATCCTCAAGGAGCTGTACCTCCGGGGTGCCGAATACGGCGCTGAATACTCGGGATTTGCCGATACGGTAGGATTTCTCACCCCCCTCGAGATGGAGACGGTGATGCGTGACATCTGTTCCGTCGTCCCGAACAAGGTCGCTGTGCATTGCCACAATGACATGGGGTGTGCCGGAGCAAATACCATCACAGCGGCGGAATGCGGGGCTTTTCAGCTCCATACGACTGTTAACGGAATTGGCGAACGGGCGGGAAACGCACCTCTCGAAGAGGTGCTGGTCGCCCTCAGGATGAAGGGAGGGGTAGACCGCTATGACCTGACCCGCATCCCCTTCCTCTCGGAGATTGTCCAGGACCATTCAGGTGTCAGGATGATGGCCACAAAACCGATCGTCGGCAGGAATGTATTCTCCCATGAAAGCGGCATCCACATCGCCGCCATCCTCGAAGATCCGGAGACCTATGAATACATCCTCCCCGAATACGTCGGCCGGCACCGGAAGTTCATCCTCGGCAAACATACCGGCAGAAAAGGGCTCGAGCATATCCTGCAGAAGACCGGCACCGAACTCAGCCCTGACCAGATCGTCTGGGTACTCAACCGTGTCAAGGAAATCTCGGAAGGAAAATGTGCGGTCACCCAGGACGTCCTCCTCAGGGTGATCGAGAAGGCCAGGGAGGAATCCGATGACCACCCTCTCTGAACACATTCTCGATGCCCCGGCGGGTGAGTATGTCGACCGCATGGTCGACCGGGCGTTTGCCCATGACGGCACCGGGGTCCTCGCTCTGGAGGCATTCCGTGAGATGGGCAGAACCATCCCCGCCTATCCGGAGCGAATCTCCATTCTCTTCGACCACCTCGCACCTGCAAACAACAGCCAGACCGCGACGTTGCAGGCGGAACTGAGACAATTCTCCCTTGAATGCGGCCTGCATTTCAGTGAGGTAGGGGAGGGTATCTGCCACCAGCTGATGAGCGAGGGACGGGTGCTTCCGGGAGAGATCGTGGTCGGTGCCGATTCCCATTCCTGCACGGCCGGCGCCCTTGGTGCGTTTGCCACCGGCGTGGGCGCGACCGATATGGCCGCCATATGGGCAGGCGGAAGCACATGGTTCAGGGTGCCGGAGACCACCGGCATTCACCTGGAGGGAATGCTCACGGGCGCTGCCGAGGCAAAAGACCTCGCCCTCACCTATGTCGGGCGCCTGGGAATGGACGGCGCGACCTATCGTGCCCTCGAGTTCAGCGGGGACGGTGCCGCGACCATCCCAATGGACGGGAGGCTTACCCTCACCAACATGGCAATTGAAGCGGGTGCAAAGACCGGGCTCTTCTATGCCGATGCCGTTACCCGCGAATACCTTGCGGGGTATGGCCACGATGTGACGATGCAGGCGCCACAGGACCCGGACTATGCTGAAGACGTCTCCATCGATCTCGGGGGGATCGTCCCGGTCCTCGCTGTGCCCCACCGCGTGGACACTGTTGAGGAGGTGACAAGGCATGAAGGAATCACCCTCGATCAGGTCTTTGTCGGTACCTGCACCAACGGAAGATATTCGGATATCGAACGATTTGCGGCAATCGTACGCGGACAGAAGGTGAAGACCCGAACCATCGTGGTCCCGGCATCCCGTGGGGTCCTGCTGCGTGCCGGAAGAACGGGTGTCCTTACCGGGCTCATCGAGTCGGGATGCATCATCGGATCACCGGGCTGCGGCCCATGCCTGGGTATGCATATGGGGGTGCTCGGCGAGGGTGAAGTGGCACTCTCGACGGCCAACAGGAACTTCAGGAACCGGATGGGCGTCGGTGCAGAGTATTACCTCGGGTCGGTCGCAACGGCCGCCGCCAGTGCGCTTGCCGGCGAGATCCGTTCTCCGGAGGTGGTGCTCTGATGGAGGAAACAGGACACGCGGTCTGTCTCGGCCCGGACATCGATACCGACCTCATCATCGCCGGCAGATATCTCCGCACCAAGGACCGCTCGGTATGGGCGGAGCATGTCCTTGAGGACCTCGACCCCGCCCTTGCCCCCCGGCTGCGCGGAGCGGTCATCATTGCAGGCAGAAACATGGGGTGCGGATCCTCGCGTGAACAGGCGCCCGTTGCCCTCAGGGAGGCGGGTGTTGTGGCAGTCATCGCCCCATCCTTTGCCCGCATCTTCTTCAGGAACGCCATCAATGTCGGCCTTCCGGCTATCGAATGCGACGGGGTCCCCTGCACCGACGGCGAACCGGTCTCCTTCTCCCTCGATGAGGGGTGGGTGGAGACCGCCGGCATCCGCTATCCTGCCCGACCGCTCTCGGGACGGATGCAGGAGATCCTTGATGCGGGTGGCCTCGTGAACTACTGGAGAGTAAAAGAATGATCTTTCCAACTGAGTGCAAACAGGTCGGATGGGCCGAGGGGTTTCCCACAGGCAGGAAGGTGTATTTCCTCTCGCGGTATCTCATCAGGCCGCTCGACGGCGGGTATGAGATCATCGAGGTGACCCTCTCCAGGAACGGCGGCATGATGAGGGAGGTCGTCGATACCAGGATCCTCGCCGGACCCGGGGAGGTGAAGATGTACCCCAGCCGGGTGAACCTGCATGATCGCTCCCGTCTGATCCGGTTTGCGACCGAGAGTGGAACGAGGGGGACCATCTTCACCGGTCATGATGAACACACCACCTTTGTTCTCGACCCGGAGATAGAGGCACTGACGACTGTGCATATCTATGATCTCACGCCGCCCCGGCCGCATCTTGCCGACACCCTGAAGGAGCTTGAAGCGGCAGGCCTCTTCGGGGAACTCGGGATACGGTTTGAATGGCACATCAGGGACATAACGGCAATCGATGCCGATGTCTACCCCTGCAGGGCGGCGGGGTTCACCTGCACGGTGGACAACGACCCCCTTGCAGGGACCGAACGGGTCGCCGGCTGCCTCACCGCACGCCAGGTTCTGGCGGAGTGCTATGAGGACGGTACATTTGAGTTTCTCAACATCTGCCCCGCAGACAGTGTGGACAGGGAACCGTTTGTCGCCCGGTGCTGCCGGTCGGAACGAAGCGGTATCGGCGATCACAACGGCCGCTATGGTGCCATTGTCCACTGGGGGGCAACCCCGAAGTCAATTGCCGACGCCGTCTTTGCGATGGTAGAGGGATGGAGGAGGCAGCCATGAAGGTCGCCGTGGTGGAGGGGGACGGGATTGGCCGCGAAGTCATCCCCGTTGCCCGCAATGTGCTCGAAACCATCCGCCCGGATTTTGAATTCTTCCCGGTCGAGGTGGGATACGGCAAATGGGCAAGGACCGGATGCGCCTGTGACGCAGATGACATTGCCGCCCTGAAATCCGCAGACACCATCCTCTTCGGGGCAATCACCACCCCACCGGACCCGGATTACAACAGCATCCTTCTCCGGATACGAAAGGAACTGGACCTCTATGCCAATGTCCGCCCGGTCCGTGGAGAAGGGTTTGATATTCTCATCATCCGTGAGAATACGGAAGGGCTCTACTCGGGTATAGAATGGCGTGAGGAAGACCGTGCCTGTACCGTCCGGGTGATAACCGTGAAGGGAAGCCGTCGTATCGCACGGTTTGCAGCAGAACGTGCCCGTAGACGAGAGAGTCACCTGACCATCGGCAACAAGGCAAACGTCCTCAAATCCGACGTGCTCTTCAGGGAGATCTGCATCGAAGAGGCGACGGATGCAGGCGTGAAGTGGGATGCCGCCTTCATCGATGCCCTGACCCTCGATGTCCTGATGCACCCGGCACGGTACGACGTGATCGTGACCACCAACATGTTCGGGGACATCCTCTCCGATGCCGCCGGGTATCTCGTCGGAGGACTCGGGCTCCTCCCAAGCGCAAACATCGGTGATCGGCACGCCCTCTTTGAACCGGTCCACGGGAGTGCTCCCGACATCGCAGGAACGGACCGTGCAAACCCAGTTGCCGCCGTCAGAAGTGCGGCAATGCTCCTTGACCATGCAGGTGATCACGAGGGCGCAGGGTGCATCGAGAAGGCAATCCGTGACGTGCTTGCCCGGGATATTAGGACACCAGACATGGGTGGCAGTACCGGCACCCGTGCGTTCGGAGACGTCCTTTTACAGGCCCTAAAGGTACAGAAGCAGCCCTGAACCACATAGAAGGACATGACACGGGGAGAATAGAGTCCCTTCCGGACAGGCGACGCCCGGACGGATCCGCTGCACCCGTCCCCCGCCCCTCCTTTGTTTCACACAGGGGCGTCCTGCGGCCCCCCGGGCCGGAGTATATCAGTATGCAATCACAAGAGAGAAGGGTATGAAGGTTCGCATAGGGTGCCACGTCTCCATCGCAGGCTCGCTTGCCGCCGCTGTCCCGCGTGCCATGGAGAGGGAGTGCAGCACCTTCCAGATCTTTACCCGCAACCCACGGGGCTGGAAGTATAAAGATATCCCAGATGAGGACGCCGCTGGATTCAGGAATGCGGTCGCATCCTCAGGCATGGACCCGGCAGTTGCCCACATGCCCTATCTCCCCAACCTTGCCTCCCCTAAAGAGGATGTCTATGAAAAGTCGGTCAGTGCATTCTGTGCAGAGGTGGAGCGCTGCCACCTCCTCGGCATCCCGTACCTCGTCACCCATCTTGGCAGCACGCTCGGGACACCTGCTGAAGAGGGGCGGGAACGAGTCGTCCGGGCACTTGGGGCGGCACTCGACACGGATGCCCCGGGAGTCACCATTCTCCTCGAAAACACCGCCGGTTCAAAGAACACCATCGGGAACCGGTTCGATGAAATAGGAGGCATCCTTGATGATGCCGGTGAAAAAAAACGCCTTGGGATCTGTTTTGACACCTGCCATGCCTTCGCCGCCGGCTACGACCTGAGGACCTCCGCATCGGTGGATACCGTGATGGACGAATGCGAGGAGACGGTTGGGAGCCGACGAATCCATATCGTTCACCTGAACGATGCGAAGGCAGAACTGGGGTCCGGGCGTGACCGCCATGAACACCTCGGCCTAGGCGCGATCGGACCAGAGGGTCTGGCCGCTGTCCTGCGTCACCCTGCTTTGCACCATCTCCCCTTCATCTGCGAGACCCCGGTGGACGAACGCCGGGATGATCTCGGCAATATACGGTATGCTGCCTTCCTTGCAGGGGGTATGTCCGGCACGGCTCCACTGTGATCATTATTAGGGATCGACCCCAATGCTTGAAGAGTGATTGGACAGCGTGAGGGCACCACAGTCGTGCTGGGAAAGGATGGCACAGCACTCCATGAGCAGAGCGGTTTTGGTCGGGCGACGAAGAATTCGCTGACGCTTGCACCGGAGGAAGCTCTCTATCTCGTTCACCGGAACAAGATAGAGGTGAAAAATGAGGACTTCACCTCCCTCCTGAATATTTTTTCGGCAGAAAAAGGATTTATGCGGCGTTTTCTCGTGTACCGGGACATGCGTGAACGGGGATATGTGATCCAGCCGGGCCCCCACGATTTCCGGGTATTCAGGAGGGGGGAGAAGCCGGGAAAAGGCCGTTCCCAGTATATGATCCGTGTGCTTTCCGAACGGGACCTTGTCAACTTCACCGGGATCGTCGCCGATGTCGGAACGACAGGGCACATGCGCAAGCAGTATGTGATTGCCGTCGTTGATGATGAGGATGAGATCACTTACTATGAGGTGAAGACCGATCCCCTCAAACCTGCGGGGCCGGTGATCACCTGCCCGGTCATCGAAGCGAGGATCTATGGCAGCACCGTCCTCACCCTCCAGAGAGATGCATTTCCGGAAGGTGCCTGGATAGGAACGCCACTGGACAAGACGCGGCTCCTTCTCTCACCTATGGAGGCCCTCTACCTGCAGGAACGGGACCTTCTCGTATTCCACCCTGATGCCAGGGCAGGGGAGGCATTTTTCCGGCGTGCCTCAGAAGAAGACCCGGAACTTCCCGAGAAAGGTGCCACCTACAGCCACATGAGGGACCTCGGCTACATCCCGCGGACCGCATATAAATTCGGCCATCACTTCCGGGTCTATTCCGGCGGGAAGAAACATTCCGAACTGCTGGTGCATGCGATCGCATCCGGAATCGCTCTTCCCATGAGTGTGATTTCCCGCTCTGTCCGCCTGGCCCACAGTGTACGCAAGAAGATGCTTTTTGCATGTGTAGATCAAAAAAATATTGAATTCATAGAATTTGCCCGAATAAAATTATAATGAGAGTCTGTCCATGGAGCAGGAGATTAACCCGTGGTCTGCGAACCAGTCCATAGATACGGAAAAATTTTTTACGGAATTCGGCATCGAACCGATGGATCCGGTTCTGGAACATATTCCCGACCCCCCGGTCTTTTTACGCAGGGGTATCGTTATCGGCCAGAGGGATTACCGCCCGATCGTCGAGGCCATGAACACCGGCTCCTCCTTTCATGTGCTGACGGGGTTTATGCCGTCCGGCCATCCTCATCTCGGTCACCTTATGGTGATGAAGGAGGTCGTCTGGCACGTACAGCAGGGCGGAAAGGGCTACGTTGCAGTGGCGGACCGCGAAGCACATGCCGTCCGCGGCATCTCCTGGAATAAGTGCGATGAATATGCACGGGAATACCTGCAATGCCTTTACGCCTTGGGATATGAGGGCGAGACCTACTACCAGAGCAGGAACACCCGGGTCAAGGACCTTGCCTTTGAAGCCGCCATCAAGATGAACTTCTCGGACCTGCAGGCGATATACGGGTTTGGCCAGGAGACGGCCATCGCCCAT
>JBFFLM010000031.1:0-9129 GCA_041554835.1 Methanogenium sp. | reverse complement strand
GGCCTACGACGTCGGCCTGCAGATTCTGGGGCTTCCCGACACCTTCGAGGTTCTCGAACCCCAGCCCATGGCAGAGGTTGAAGAGGCTGTCTACGAGGAAGGGACGGATGAGGATATCCTCGGTGCAGAGATCGATGCCGAACTCTCCGAAGTCGAGGATGTTCCCGAAGAGGAGGCGTTCTGAAAATGGCAATCTTCAGAGCACAGGAAATCGCTCAGTTCAGTGATGTGGAACTCCAGGAGCAGCTTGGAAAGCTCAGGCTCGAACTTGTCCAGGACAACGGAAAGGTCAGTGCCGGTGGAGCACCGGAAAACCCCGGCCGTATCCGCGAGATCCGGAGAACCATTGCACGGATTGCAACCGAGCAGAACAGGCGAAGGGCCTGAACAGTTCAGGCCGTAAAGGAGGAATACGCGTATGATCACCGCAGCAAACATCTGCCGCCACGAGCTTGTCGGGCTTGAGGCCTGTGTTTCAGGGTCGAAAAACCCGTCACAGGTTGGAATAGCAGGCACGATCGTGGGAGAAACGAAGCAGATGATTACGCTTCGCAGTGACGGACGCACTCTCCATGTTGCAAAGAATACTGCAACATTTGACCTCCGCCTTCCCGATGATACCCGGGTACGGGTTGATGGGTCGGTGCTGGTCATGAGGCCTGAAAAAAGAACCAGCATGCGAATTAAAATCTGAGGTATACATGGCAAGAAATACAGGATTAAACGTCTCCGTTCCGGAGAAGGAATGCGACGACGTCAACTGTCCATTTCACGGCGTTTTACCGGTGCGCGGCCAGGTGATCACCGGCAAAGTCGTGAGTGACCGGATGCAGGGGTCTGTGGTGGTCTCAAGGGATTACCTGCACTATGTGAAAAAGTACAAGCGTTATGAAAAACGCAGTTCCAAGTTTCACGCACACCACCCCCCCTGTATCGACCTGAAGGTCGGCGATACCGTCAAAATTGCGGAATGCCGTCCTATCAGCAAGACCAAGAAATTTGTCGTCGTGGAGGTTGCTAAGGAATGAAAGCAAAACAGTCCCGCACCCCACGTGCACTTGCTACCGGCTCCCGCCTGACCTGTGCGGATAATACCGGTGCACGCCTGGTACAGATCGTCTCTGTCGACCGGTACCACGGTGTACGCCGCCGCCAGCCCAAGCTGGGTCTCGGTGACATGGCAACGGTCTCTGTCAAGAAGGGCACTCCCGATATGCGGCGCAAGCTTGAAAAAGCAGTCGTGATCAGGCAGAGAAAAGAAATCAGAAGAGTAACGGGCCTTCGCCTGTCCTTTGAGGACAACGCGATGGTCATCACAAATGAGCGCGGTGAGCCGAAAGGCACCGAGATTAAGGGCCCGGTTGCCCGTGAGGTAGCCGAGAGATTCCCGAAGATCGGTTCCATGGCGACCATCATCGTATGAGGTGCATGAGATATGGTAAGAATTGCTAGCACGCAGCCAAGAAAACAGCGGAAATTCCGCTACAATGCGCCACTTCACGTAAGGGGCCGCTTCCTCAATGCACCGCTCTCCGCAGAACTGCGTGAGAAGTACGGTCGCCGCAGCGCCCGCATCATTCTCGGTGATACGGTAAAGGTCGTCAGGGGCGACTTTGCCGGTGAGGAAGGCATTGTCGACATGATCGACACCCAGAATGGCCGTATTGTCGTCCACGGCGTGGCTATTACCCGTGCCGATGGAACCGAGGTTCCCCGGCCGGTGAATGCATCGAATGCATGCATCACGAAACTCAACCTGAAGGATAGCCGCCGTGAAGAGAAACTGGAGGCGAAGAAGTAATGTCGAATCATCTGAAACGGCTCAACAGCCCCGGTTCGTGGCGTATTGCCAAGAAAGAAAACACGTTCGTATCCAAGACTGCTCCCGGCCCGCACAACACCAGTGCAATGCCTGCAGCAATCTGGCTTCGGGATCACATGGGCCTTGCCCTGACCATGAAGGAAGTCAAGAAGGTTCTCAAGGACCGCTCCCTTCTGGTCAACGGCCGACCCTGCAGGGACCCGAAGATGGGTATCGGCGTATTCGACATCGTAGCCCTTCCCTCGGTAGGTAAATACTACCGCATCCTCAGGGCGAAGAAAGGCGACATCATTTCCGTCCCTATTACTGTAGAGGAGGCCCAGAGCCGTCTCTGCAAGGTTGCAGACAAGACCGTGGTAAAGGGTGGAAAGGTTCAGCTCAACCTCCGGTATGGGGCAAACGTCATCGTTGATTCGAATGATTACCGTCCCAAGGACTCTGTGGTCCTCTCCCTTGCAGGAGAAAACCGTTTCACCGTCATCGACCACTTCCCCTTCGCCGTCGGCAACACCGCAATGGTGATTGGCGGCCGCCACTCGGGGAAGATCGGTAAGATTACCGAGATCGTCGTCGTTGCCGGAAGCATCCCCAACCGTGTGATCCTTGAGGAGACCGGCACTGGTGATGTGTTCGAGACAATTGAAGCATACATCTTCATGGTTGGACGTGAAGAGTCCGCGATCAAGGAATGGGGGATTGAACAGTGAACCCAATGCGCGAACTTTACGTCGATAAGGTCGTCGTCCACATGGGCGTCGGTGAGGCTGGCGAAAAGCTGGTCAAGGCCGAGAACATCATGACCGAGATCACCGGCCAGTCCCCGATTCGCGCGTTTGCAAAGAGGACCCAGCCGGCATTCGGCATCAGAAAAGGCCAGCCGATTGGCTGCCGTGTCACTCTGCGTGGAGACCGTGCACAGACCTTTGTGCAGACTGCTCTTGAGATCGTGGAGAACACGATTTCCGGAACCCAGTTCGACGCGACCGGGAACTTCTCGTTCGGCATAGAGGAACACACGGACTTTCCAGGCCAGAGTTATGATCCGATGATCGGTATCTATGGCATGGATGTCAGCGTTGTCCTTGAAAGGAAGGGAATCCGGATTGCACGCCGTGCACTCCAGGAGAAGAAACTTCCAACAAAGCAGCGCGTGACAAAGGACGATGCCGTAGCGTATATGAAAGAGGCATTTAACGTGGAGGTGCTGTAATGTCTGGACAGCAGAAGCAGAACAAAGAACAGGAAACGACAAAGAGCGGACGCGGTGCTAACGAGTGCCTGATATGCGGAAGAAAGCAGGGCCTTGTCCGCCGACATAACATCATGCTCTGTCGTCAGTGCTTCCGCGAGAATGCCGCAAAGATCGGCTTCAAGAAGATGAACTAGAGGAGGCAGAAAAATGGCACGATTAAATCCCATTGCCGATGCAATGAGCACCATCAAGAACGCCTCCGATGTGGGCAAGACCGAGTGTATCGTCGAGCCCGCAGGCAGACTTCTTGGAGCTATGCTTGGCATCATGAAAGAGAAAGGATATATCGGTGGTTTCGAACTCATTGAGGACGGCCGTGGAGACCAGTTCAAGGTGTTTCTGAATGGAAACATCAACAAGTGCGGTGTCATCACCCCGCGTTTCTCCATCCAGGTCGCAGAACTCGAGGAGTGGGAAACCCAGTATCTTCCTGCAAAGAACTTCGGAATTCTCCTGATGACCACTTCCAAGGGTGTGCTCGCTCACGATGAGGCACGCAAAGAGGGTGTCGGTGGAGAGCTGCTGGCGTATGTGTACTGAGGTGTAGAGATGCTTACAGAAAGAACTGTGGAAATTCCTGAAGGTGTCACCGCATCTATGGAAGGCAGCAATTTCGTGGTATCCGGTCCGAAAGGAACTCTCACGAGAGGGATGCGGTACCCGGGCATTGATGTCACCTGTGACGGCAGCGTCTTCAGCGTTAGTACGGAATCATCAAGAAAGAAGATCCTGGCAATGCTCGGCACCTATGCCTCTCATGCACGCAACATGTGCACGGGGGTAACGGGCGGGTTCGAGTACCGGATGAAGGTTGTCTACAACCACTTTCCGATCCAGCTCAAGCAGACCAAAGAGGCCCTTGAGATTGCCAATTTCCTTGGAGAGAAAGAGTCCAGATTCGCACGGATTCCTGAAGGGGTCGATGTGAAGGTTGCCGGTGACGAGGTCATTGTTACCGGAGCGGACAAGGAACTCGTCGGGACAACCGCAGCGCGTATTGAGCGTGCAACAAAGGTCAGACATCGTGACCCGCGGGTATTCCAGGACGGTATATACATAGTAGAGAAGGCGTGATGAGAGATGGTTGACGAAAAAACACGACTTATCCGTGCAAGAAACGCAAAGCGTGCAACCTTCACGCGCCAGAACCTTCACCAGAAGAAAAAGCTGGAGGACACCTGGAGACGCCCCCGTGGTCTTCAGAGCAAGCAGCGCAAGCAGTTCCGTGCAAAGGGACGCCAGCCGACCCCGGGATACGGGAGTCCGATCGCAGTCCGTGGGTTTCACCCCAGCGGATACGAGGAAATCCCTGTCAGCCGCGTTGAAGACCTTGAGGGTCTTGATGCAGAGACACAGGCAATCCGGATTGGCGGCACTGTCGGAAACAAGAAGCGTGAAGCAATCCAGATAAAAGCGCTCGAATATGGTCTGAAGGTTCTCAACCTCAAGGATGCATCCCTGAAAACCACAGAGGAAGAACCCGTTGAGGAAGAAGAGGATGAGGACGTCGAGGAAGAAGAGGTGACCAGCGATGAGTGACCTCAAAAACCAGAAGCGTATCGCTGCAGCCGTTCTTGACTGCGGTGTCCACCGCGTATGGCTCGACCCCGAACGTGAGAGCGATATTGAAAATGCAATCTCACGCGCCGACATCAGAGAGCTCATCGAAGATGGTGCAATCCGTGCAAACCCCGTCAAAGGGGTAAGCAGGGGACGTGCACGTGCACTTACAGCCAAGCGTTCCTATGGGCACTGCAAAGGAGCCGGCCGCAGGAAAGGAGCTGCCGGTGCACGTAATCCGTCCAAGAAGGTATGGATTCGCAAGATCCGTGCCATCCGCAGAGAACTCCGTGTTCTCCGTGATGACGGTACGATTGAAACCCGCATCTACCGCATGATGTACAGGAAGGCTGCGGGTGGCCAGTTCCGCAGTGTTGCGCACATGAAGGCCCAGCTAGAACAGATCGAAGGGAGGATGAATTAATGGCAAACGGACCCCGGTATTTTGTCCCGTTCCGCAGAAGGCGTGAGGGCAAAACCGATTACTACAGGCGGATGAAGCTTCTCCTCTCGGATAAACCGCGGATGGTCGTCAGAAAGACGAACCGCCAGATTATCGTTCAGCTGGTCCAGGCTGAACTCGAAGGAGACCGCACTCTCGTCGCAGCATACTCCACCGAACTCCAGGATTTCGGCTACAGCGGCGCGACGGGCAACACCCCGGCAGCGTATCTCACCGGAATGCTCTTTGCGGTCAAGGCACAGAACGCCGGATATACCGAGGCAATTCTCGATATCGGACCCAACAGGGCAACCACGGGCGGCAAGCTCTTTGGTGCGCTGAAAGGTGCAGTCGCAGGTGGCCTTGAGATCCCGCACGGCGAAGAGATCCTTCCGGATGACGACAGAGCCACCGGTGCGCACATCGCTGCATATGCACCCGAACGTGCCGGTGACCTGGTTGAAAATGTCGGACAGGCAGCAGAAGCAATCATGAAGGAGCTGAAATAACATGGCCTACGAACAGGAAGAATGGATTCCTCTCACAGGCCTCGGGAAGAAAGTAGCTGCCGGTGAAATCGCAAGCATTGACGAAGTGCTTGAGAGCGGCAGACCTATTAAAGAACCCGGGATTGTCGATTACTTCCTCCCGGACCTCGAGGACGAAGTCCTTGACATCAATATGGTCCAGAGGATGACCGACAGTGGTCGGCGTGTCAAGTTCCGCTGTGTCGTTGTTGTTGGAAATCGCAACGGCTATGTAGGCTTTGGACAGGCAAAGGACGCCCAGGTCGGAAATGCAATCAAAAAGGCCATTGCACACGCAAAGCTGAATATCATTCAGGTTAAGCGTGGCTGTGGCAGTTGGGAATGCGGCTGTGGTGAAGGTCACTCGATCCCCGTACGGGTCGAGGGCAAGGCAGGAAGTGTTACCGTAACACTCATGCCCGCACCTCAGGGCATCGGTCTTGTAACCGGTGACATCAGCAAGAAAGTTCTCCAGCTTGCAGGCATAACCGACGTATGGACTGCCTCTTCAGGACAGACCCGTACGACCATCAACTTTGCAAAAGCGACGTTCGACGCACTGAAAAACTCGAACCTTATCCGGACAGGAGGGTCCCAGTAAATGTATGTGGTTGTTCAGGTCCGCGGCGTAGTAAACTGCCGTAAGGAGATCAAGGATACCCTGAAGATGCTTCGCCTGCACCACATCAATCACTGTGTGCTAGTCCCCGACACCCCTGCATATCTTGGTATGATCAGGAAGGTCAAGGACTACGTCGCATATGGTGAGGTGGAACCTGCAATGCTCGCAACGATCCTTCAGACCCGCGGCCGTCTGACCGGCAACGGCAAACTGACCGACGAGTACGTGAAGGAAAACTCTGATTACGAGGACATTGCGGCATTTACAGAAGCACTCTGTGCCGGAGAAGCAGCGTTTGAGGACATTCCGGGTCTGAAGCCCGTTCTCAGGCTTCACCCGCCCCGCAAGGGATTCCGCTCCATCAAGCGGACCTACCAGCAGGGTGGTGCACTCGGAAACTACGGGAGTGAGATCAATGCACTCCTTTACAGGATGCGGTGATGAAAGATGCCAGTGAATAAGCGCTCAAAGTACCGCGGTTCCCGCACATGCGGCGGCGGTACCTCCAAGAACAGGCGTGGAGCCGGAAATCGTGGCGGTCGCGGAAGAGCAGGTCACAGGGACCACCGCTTCTCCCACTATCTCATCACCAACGATGTTCATAACGGCAAGCACGGGTTCGTGAACAAGAACCCGTCCCGCCTGAACGCCCTTGATATCGGCGATATTGACCAGATGGCCGACGACCTTGTTGCTACAGGGAAGGCCGCTCTTGAAGGTGACGCAATCGTCATCGACGCGGGTCAAATCGGTATCGATAAAATACTTGGGGGCGGACAAGTTACCAAGAAGATGAATATCTCTGCACTGTCTTTTACTGACAGAGCCCGACAAAAAATCGAAGAGAACGGCGGCCAGATTCTGGAAGCCTAATCTCTTTTTGGTGAACCAATTATGGGAGCGATGCTGGACCGACTAGAACCACTGCTGGCTTCAATGCCGTCAGTGAAACATCCGGAAGGGCATGTTCACTTTAAAAATAAATTATTGTGGACTGCCGCGATTCTGATTCTGTACTTTTTCCTGACCAATATTCCGGTATTTGGGATAGACCCGAATTCTCAGGATATCTTTGCCTTCTATCGTGCTCTCCTCGCAGGTGCGAGCGGGTCGATTGCGCATCTCGGTATCGGACCAATCGTGACCGCCTCAATTGTCCTCCAGCTTCTGAAGGGTGCTGATCTTCTACCTCTTGATACGAGTGATGCACGCGGACAGGTTATGTACATGGGGCTGCAGAAGCTCCTGATCTTCGTAATGATTATCCTCGAGGCAATTCCCAACGTCATCGGTGGATTTCTTTCCCCGGATCCCGTGGTTGCTGCAACGCTCTTCAGCGGAAATCTAGGGATCGTAACGTTCCTGATATTCCTGCAGATATGCATCGGTGGTGTTCTGATTGTCTTCATGGATGAAGTCGTCACCAAATGGGGAGTCGGCTCCGGTGTGGGTCTGTTCATCATTGCCGGTGTATCACAGGGACTGGTCAATGGGTTCTTCAACTGGAACTCCGTCCAGGATGCGTATCCTGTCGGGTTCTTCCCAAGGCTTTTTGCAGTGATAATGGACGGTGCGCCCTTCCTCGAATATTTCGGGACGGACCTGCTGGCCCTTATCACGACGATAGGTATCTTCCTGCTCATCGTCTACGTGGAATCGACACGTATCGAAATCCCGCTTGCCCACTCCTCGGTGCGTGGTGCACGCGGACGGTTCCCCGTAAAACTCATCTACGCCAGTGTGCTTCCGATGATCCTTGTCCGTGTCATTCAGGCAAACATCCAGATGCTGGGTCTGTTCCTGAACAACATGGGCATCACCGTTCTCGGAGAATTTGTCGGTCAGACTCCGGTATCAGGAATTATGTATTACCTGGCACCGATCAACGGTCCCTCCGACTGGATGTGGTGGGCCTACGATGTCGGTCACGCAGTATGGCAGATTATTATCAGGATGGGAGTGGATCTCTTTGTGATGGTCGTCGGTGGTGCAATCTTCGCACTCTTCTGGGTGAAGACCGCCGGTCTGGACTCATCACACGTGGCACGCCAGATCCAGATGAGCGGAATGCACATTCCGGGTTACCGTCGCAGTGAAGCGGTGCTGGTCAAATACCTTGACCGCTATATTCCGCGTGTAACGGTGATCGGTGGTGTGTTCGTCGGACTGCTCAGTGTATTTGCAAACTATTTCGGTGTTATCGGCATGGTCGGTGGTACCGGACTGCTGCTGACGGTGAGTATTGTCTACCGCCTCTACGAAGAGATTGCAAGCGAACAGATCATGGAAATGTATCCGTTCATGCGCGGTTTCTTTGGAAAGGAGTAATCTTATAAAGGCTAAAGAGAGGAGAATGGTTGTATGGGTAAAAAGGTCGTAATTACCGGGGTACCGGGTGTTGGAAAGACAACCGTCATTAACAGGGCGATTGAGGAGCTCAGTGCCGAGGGCATTGAATACGTACCCCTCAATTTCGGGACATGCATGTTTGAAGTCGCTTCCGGGCAGGGTCTGGTCCGTGACCGCGATGAGATGAGGAAACTCGATCAGGCACAGCAGCGTGATCTTCAGCGAAGTGCTGCCCAGGTTATTGCCCGGTCCGAAGGGAACGTGATTATTGATACTCACTGCACGGTGAAGACGCCCAAGGGTTATCTTGCCGGTCTGCCCGAATGGGTGCTCAGGGAACTGATGCCGGATACCGTTATCCTTGTGGAGACGGATGAGGATCAGATCCTGAAACGCCGTCTCTCGGATGAGACGCGTGTCCGTGACCTTGAAGGATACAACGATATTCTCGAGCATCAGCAGTTCAATCGCGCCATGGGTGCCGCATACGCCATGCTTACCGGATGCACGGTCAAGATCGTGAAAAATCCGGACTTTCTCCTTGAGAAAGGTGTG
>JBFFLM010000030.1:0-9144 GCA_041554835.1 Methanogenium sp. | reverse complement strand
TTCAGCTCCTTATGAATAACGACGTAAAAGCAGTCATTACTGGTCAGGTCGGAGGCAATGCCCTTGCTGCTCTCAGGAATTCTGGGATACAGATCTATACCTGTGAGCAGGGCGTCCCGGTTGAAGACGCTCTTGGAAAGTACCGTGCGGGCACTCTTCCTTCCCTCCAGTGAGCGTCGCCTGTGGTTAGAATTGTCATTGCAAGTGGCAAGGGTGGCACTGGAAAAACCATGCTTGCAGCAAATATGGCCTATTGCCTCTCTCAGACGGTAGATACTACTCTGTCAGACTGTGATGTTGAAGAACCAAACATACACCTCTTTTTCCCTTCGGAACATGTTGATTCCCCGGTCTGCGTTCCAAACCCGCTGGTGGACAGGGAAAAATGTTCTCTGTGCGGGAACTGTGCGGATTTCTGTCGGTATGGTGCCCTCGTCGTGATGCAGGACAGGGTATTTTTCAATCCTTCCTTGTGCCATTCATGTGGAGGATGCCAGCTCGTCTGCCCGGATGACGCGATCACGGAGACATCCCGAAAGATAGGTATGGTTGAGGTACGAAAGCCCTCGGCCTCTCTGAAGATTATAACCGGTCGTCTCAATGAGGGAGAAGTGGCAGTGCCTGCTATCATATCATCCGTGAAAACCTCGGTAGAAGGCGATGATAATGTAATTATAGACGGGCCTCCTGGCATAGCCTGTCCTGTTATCGAGACATTGCGGGGGGCCGATAGCTGCATTCTTGTAACCGAACCCACACCATTCGGGCTTCATGATCTGACCCTTGCTGCGGATGTTGCGGAGAAACTGGGGGTGCCGGCCGGTGTGGTAATTAATAAAAGTGACGGCAGGGACGAGGACATCGTTGCCTTCTGTTCACAGAGGGGGATTCCATTGTTGCTGAGGATTCCGTACTCACGCGATTGGGCGCGGTTGCATGGAGAGGGCGATCTGATTGCCCGGCACAGCGCGGAATGGCAGGAAGAGTTTCTGCGTCTTTTCCGGGCTGCCGTACATCTTGGAGGGGCAGAGGAATGATCCAAATTGCTGTTCTCAGCGGCAAAGGCGGAACAGGTAAGACCATGCTCACCGCTGCATTTGCAACGCTGATCCGTGAACCCATCATAACAGCGGATGCGGATGTCGATGCTGCCAATCTGGCCTTACTGCTTGATGCGGATATCATCAGCACAGAACCGTTTTATGGAATGGAGAGTGCGAAGATCGATGAGACCCTGTGCACAGGTTGCGGACTCTGTGAGGATATCTGTCGGTTTGATGCAATCAGGGAGGATAAGGGTGCCTGGATGGTAGATCCCATCCGGTGCGAGGGATGTGCTGTCTGTACCGTGGTATGTCCGAGCGGTGCCATCCACATGGAAAAGATCCGGAACGGGGATCTGTTCCTGTCAAATACCCCGTACGGTCTTCTGTCCCATGCCCGGCTCTACCCGGGTTCTGGGACGACGGGACTCCTGGTGCATGAGGTTAAAAAACAGGCACTCGCGCATGCACAGGATGCCGGGATCCTCCTTATTGACGGTCCCCCTGGGATAGGATGTCCGCTCATTTCAGCAGTCAGCGGGGTCGATGCATGTATTCTGGTTGCAGAGCCCTCCATGTCATCCCTTCATGATATGCAGCGTCTTGTCCGTGTCTGTCGCCAGTTTGGTCCTCGTCTGTATGGAGTCATCAACAAACATGATCTCTCGCAAAAAGCGGCAAAACAGATAATTGACTGGTTTGCATCGGAAGACATACCTTGTGTTGGAACGATTCTGTTTGACGAGTGCGTTGCTAAGGCCGTGAGGGAAGGCAAACCCGTTACAGCCTTTGATTGCCCGGCTGCACAGTCCATTAAGGCTATCTGGGCAGAGATCGCAGATAAGGAAGGGATAGATGAGAGGACAGAGTGATCCGGAAGACCACGCCGGTGGACCGAGAAGAGGAAGGCCGAGAAAGCGTCGCCTTATGCAGCGTGAAGGGTTATGGCGTTGCTATAAGCCATGCTGTAATCCGGATGATGATGGTGGGACAATACCGTTGCAACCTGAAGAACTTGAAGCAATACGGCTGGTGGATCTCCTCGGATATGATCAGGAGAGTGCTGCGATGTTTATGGGTGTGTCCCGTAAGACATTATGGCGCGACCTGCATGACGGACGCAGAAAGATAGCTGATGCGCTTGTAAATGGGAAGCGGATAATTATTCAGGGGTGTGAACAGGCCATATCCGAAGAATCCTGTTACCGTCATGCGTGTTGTGAAGAGGACGATTCCCCTTCCACTCAAGACAATTTGCCTCAATAAATATATTTATTTATTTCTACGCATATGTGTAATTAATAGGACCACAGTGATAACTATGCCAGGTTTTGATAAAACCGGTCCACGCGGAGCTGGACCAATGACCGGACGGGGTCTGGGTACCTGTCGTCCGGATGGTAGTGCAAATGAAAACAACCAGAATCCGGAAGGAACAACGGTAGTGTATGGTGTTGGACGTGGTGGCCGTCCCCGTGGATGTGGGATGGGACGCTGCGGCGGAGGATTCCGTGGCCGCCGGTCAGGGCGGTGGTGACCTGATGTCGGATGGGAATGCGAAGCTTGGAATCGCGACGGAGGAAGGATTTGTTTCAGCCCATTTCGGGCATTGTTCAGAATATACCCTCGTCGTCCTTGAGAATGGAACGATTGTGAGTTCGGAAATGGTCCGAAGTCCCGGTCATACCCCCGGTGCACTTCCGGCTTTCCTTGCAGGGCATGGCGTCACGCATGTGATTGCGGGGGGCATGGGACCTCGTGCGGTTGAACTCTTCTGTGAGCAGGGAATTGAAGTCATTCTCGGTGTTGAAGGTTCTGTCGTCGATATACCTGAACTGTTCACCAACGGCACCCTTACACAGGGTGAGAGCATGTGCCATCATGAAAATGGGCACAATGAATGTTCTCACGAATAATCGACTCCCTTTTTTATTGGTATTTTTTAAGAGTCCATTTCGTCAATAATTGATGGGATGGGAGGCTCAGGCATTTTGAAGGAATATTTCAGCATATCTTTCTGCAACATCTGGCCCAAGGGAAGGCTTGAGGATCTCAAGCCACAGAAAGAAACCGGTCATCCGGGGGGTACGTTTACTTTCAACGCGGAATCCACCTGATTTTCTGACTACAACCTTCAGATATTCCTTTTTCTTCTTGGACCTCAGGTAAATGACTGGTTCATAGGCAGGAAGGTCGATAGCGAGAACAACCTTTGAAAATTCTTTGGAGATCTCTTCGTAGGTATACCGCTTTTCCTTGATTTTGAAACTTCTCCCTTCCCAGAGCAACTTTGATGCGGATTCATGTACCGCCCCGAAAAGAATTTTTTTGACGATTGGCGGCATATCATCCTTTTTAATAAATTCATCCGGGCTTTTTCGTTACATCATTTCCTTCATGAGCCGATCTTTTCGTCGGTCATGGATATTTTTATAATTGAACGGCCTGCGTGGCTGAAGGATGGACAGATCAATGAGTTTTGGATGCCGGATTGGTTGACGGGGTATTCCTTTGATAGATGTTCTTTTCAGGAGTATTTTCAGTTCTTCGCAGGATTTGGTCATTACAAGAACACTTTCTGTCTCTTTTACCAGGCGCCGGATGACCGAAGACCTTGAGATGTCAACGGATGAAAAGAGAATGAACGGCACTGAGGGCTGGCCAAACAGATACCCGAGCAGACTTTTCTTATAATGTACTTCTTCCTCAAGTTCTCTGAGATCAGAACCTGAGGTGACAATTTCCGCAAATCCAATTCTTCCGTCACCACCGGTGAACAGGAGATCCACTTCGGCGATATCCTGCCCGTTTCCCCGGATATTGATATCTCCCCTGTTTGAGAAAAAAAGTCCGTTTTGGCCCATTTTGACTTCAATCGTGGGAAATGGCGCATCGGCTCCTTTCCGGACAATTCCTGAAATATGATCGGATTCCATTGAGATCTCCAGCATGATTTCATAGATCAGTGATTCATACCACCGTCCTTCTGCTGCCCTCATCTGGGAGAGATCGTCACTGAAAAGCTGTTTTTTTTCAGTTTTTTTCAGGTGCCTGATTGCTTTTTTTGCAATTTCCCGGTCCGGAGAATAATGTTGAAACCGTTTTTTTATCAATGAAATTGTATTCATATTGTGCACACTCACGCAGGAAGGGGTGTTTGCACGTTCCTGCTGTTCATCTGCCACTTTGATCAGCGGCGGATGCCCAATATTCTCTATTGAAGGACTATATCACTATGCCTTCATACCACATTCCGCATCAGGAAAGGACCAGAATTCGTCGTGTCAGACTCTTGTGAACCCTCTGGCGATAGGATCCGATAATAGTAAAGTTCTCTGCAGCAAGATTATCAATATCCACATGGGTCACAACGACCGCACGTCCTCCCGGTTTGAGGATACGCCGAATTTCTGAGAGGGACCTGGCATACAGGTGTTCCATGCTTTCTGCCATGATGCATACGGACTGACCGTAGGGGAGATCGGTGACAACCGCATCGATTGCATTGTCGCAGAGGGGAAGTCTGGTAGCATCTGCCTGGAAGAGTTGTGCATCCGGAAGGTTTTCTCTGCAACCACTGAGCATCGCCAGGTCCATATCGCTCCCCAGCACCTCTGCACCCACCATTTCGCCTTCAAGGAGCACCCCTCCGGTGCCGCAGAATGGATCAAAGATCAGGTCGCCTTCCTTTACCTGGGCAAGATTGACAAGCCCCCGTGCAAGGATCGGCATCATCACTCCGGGGTGGAAAAACGCACGCCTCATTGGGTTTCTGTATCCGAAAGATCCACGGTCAATTGCATACAGGACCCTGCCAAAGTAGCACCTTTGTGCGGTGATAATGATGCGGTAAACATGCTCCGGTTCTTGTAACGAGACCGTACCATGAATACAGGATCCGACCATTTTTTCGAGATCCAGCTGTGATTCAGGGATATCGGTATCCTGCATCTTTTTTACTCTTGCGGCATAGGTCCCTGTGGCAGTGATGGCGCAGGATTGAACCATCTCTTTGATTGCAGCATATTCCGGTCTGCACTCCCCCAGCCATTCCATGACAAAATGGGTATAGGCAAGCCGGTGCCCCGATTCAGGATCCTCGGTCTCTACCACTGCGGTCTGGGTATCACGGGAAGTGATCGTGCCGATACATTCCAGTTCTGCAAAAGGAATCTCGGGGTGTTCGCCAGAAAGTTCGAATATATATCGCATTGACGTCCTCTTCGTTATCGGGGGCTTCTGTCATCCGGTGCTGATTTTCAGGGACCTGAATATCAAATCGGGCACTCTCATGGAGTTCTCGATTTCACGAATGAAAAGTCTGGTAATGGATAGAATTTCAGTTGTTAAAAAGAGTCTGTATTCGGTATTTTTTCATAGCCTCATGGTGCAGGTCCGCCTTCCATTATCTGCAACGACAAAACGGCTTCCTTATCTTCATAAAAGGTGCGCCCGGAAGGCTCGCCGCGATCTGGAAGACAATTATGGCTGTAAGTAAGCTGTTACCACTTATGGAGCAGCGCTGCTCTCATCTCTGCCGGCATACGAAACGATCCCTCTTAATGCGTCTTAATTCGTATTTGCCCTCGTTCGATACCTGTTGGCGGGTTGCGCGATGCAGGAGATAATGCCGTTTATCCGGAAGACCTCGATACCTTAAATCCGGGGACTTCTCTATTTGTTCCGGTACATTCTGTTGAAATGCGGGTGGTCCCATGCCGGGGCAGGTTCCCGTGTGCTTCTTCGATCCATAGGCAATGGTCGTTGCCTGACAGAGCACACCATGCCATCCGGGGCAGGCGAAAAAGGCTCAGTGTTCGGTCGCTTGTCCGGGTGACTTATCGGGAATATCCCGTGTTGTCATAGCCCGCGGTTGCCCTTTCGTGCTGCCCTGATCCCTCCTTCTATCAGGATGGGTGACAGTATGGCCTTGCCATTGGTGAATAAATAAGTAAAATAGGGGGGGTTATGGTGAAATGAAGTGATTATTTCATCTTCTCTTTCAGATCCTGGAAGAATCCTTTAGATCCTTCTTTTTTCGAGTGACCCTCAATATCCAGGATTTTATTGTAGAGATCCTTTTCCTCTCCCGAGAGGTGTTTAGGGATGATAATTTTCGTCCGGACCAGAAGATCTCCGGGTCTGCCCCGCCTGTGGACTCCTTCTCCAGGTATCTTCAATGCAGTATTGTATTGTACACCGGCAGGAACTTTCAGCTCTACTTCCCGATCGTCAATGGTTTTGATAATCACACGTGTGCCAATTGCCGCCTGTGCCGGGCTGACTTCGATGGTCATCTCGAGATTGTCACCGACACGGGTGAATTTTTTATCCGGAATGACCTGGATCTCGATGAAAAGGTCCCCATTGGAAGCACCCGGATCACCTGCTTCTCCGTATCCTTCCATTCTCAGCCGCATGCCTGACTCAATGCCGGCGGGAATGTTGACGGTGATCGTTCGTTTCACCCTTTCATGACCACTTCCGTTACAGACGTGACATCGTTCTTCCGGAAGCCGGCCGCTTCCGCCGCACATCGAACACGTCGTCATGCTTACAAACTGGCCGAAGGGAGTATTGTTGGCACGGCGTTCCTGCCCACTGCCGCCACAGCGGGGACATACCTTCGTCTTTTTGTTCTCACTGCCCGTTCCGTCACAATTCGAACAGGGCTCATTATGCATGACCTCAATGTCGCGCTCGACACCGAATACCACATCTTTCAGGGTAACCTGCATCCTCATCAGGAGGTCCGCACCGGGTTGAGGGCCACGCCGCGAAGATCGTCCTCCTCCGAAGAAGGAGTCGAATATATCCCCAAAACCACCGAAGTCGGCATTGAATCCGCCCCCATACCCTCCGCCGCCCTGATATGACCCTTTCGAGGCATTGGTATATGCCTCGTGACCGAACTGGTCGTACTGGGCTCGCTTCTGCTGGTCAGAGAGGACGCTGTAGGCTTCATTAATATCTTTGAATTTCTCCTCTGCGTCCTCCTCCTTGCTAATATCAGGGTGGTACTTTTTGGTAAGGGTCCGGTAGGCCCTCTTAATCTCACTCTGGTCCGCATTTCGCGGGACATTCAGGATGTCATAGTAATCTTTCCCACCCATTCTTCGCACCGGTTTATTCCTTCTTTTCGTCGTCTTTTACTTCGTATTCCGCATCGACGACGTCATCTTCATTTGCAGAGGTGGATGTTGGTTCGGCGCCGCCTTCTGCCTGCGCCTTGGCCGCAGCTTCCTGGTAGAGTTTGACCGTCACCGCATAGACGGCTTCGGTCAGGGATTCGGTTGCTGCCTTTATTGCCTCGGTATCATCGCTTTCAAGTGCCTTTTTCACTTCTTCGGCAGCTTCCTCGATCTTCTTCTTCTCGTCTTCGCTGACCTTATCCGACGATTCCTTAAGCAGTTTTTCAGCAGAGAATACGGCAGTATCTGCTGTGTTGCGGATTTCGATCTCTTCCCGGTTCTTTTTGTCCTCTTCTTCGTACTGCTTGGCTTTGCTTACCATCTCTTCGATCTCCTTCTCGGAGAGGCGCTTGTTGCCCGAGATGGTGATCGCCTGTTCGTTACCGCTGCCGAGATCCTTTGCGGAGACATTGATGATACCGTTTGCATCGATATCGAACCCAACCTCGATCTGGGGGATGCCCCGTGGTGCAGGGGGGATGCCGGTGAGCTGGAATTTGCCCAGAGTGAAATTATCTTTGGCAAGTGCACGCTCTCCCTGGATGACGTGGATCTCGACGGATGTCTGATTGTCCGCGGCAGTTGTGAATATCTGGCTTTTGCGGGTTGGAATCGTCGTGTTCCTTTCAATTAATTTGGTTGCAATGCCGCCAAGGGTCTCGATGGAGAGAGTGAGGGGAGTCACATCAAGGAGGACGACGTCCTTTGCTTCCCCGGAGAGGACACCACCCTGGATGGCGGCTCCGATGGCAACACATTCATCCGGATTGATTCCTTTATCCGCATCCTTATGGAGAATTGCCTTGATCTTTTCCTGGACCATGGGCACACGGGTTGAACCACCGACGAGAAGGACGTGGTCTATCTCAGCTGCCTTGATGCCGGCATCGTCGAGTGCCTGTTTTACCGGGCCGATGGTCTTATCGACAAGATCCTCAATGAGCTGTTCAAACTTTGCCCTCGTAAGATCTATATCGAGGAATTTCGGACCGGATGAGTCGGTGGTAATGTACGGGAGGTTGATGTTTGTCTTCTGAACCGTCGAAAGTTCCTTTTTGGCGTTTTCAGCGGCATCGCGGAGACGCTGCATTGCCATGATATCATTTTTGAGACTGATACCTTCCTTCTTTTTGAACTCCTCGACAAGATATTCCAGAACTCTCTGGTCAAAATCATCTCCGCCGAGATGATTGTTTCCGGCTGTTGCCTGAACCTCAAAGACCCCGTCGCCAAGGGTGAGAATTGAGACATCAAAGGTACCTCCTCCGAGATCGTACACCAGGACCGTTACGTCCTCCTCCTTGTCTATCCCATAGGCGAGAGCACTTGCCGTCGGTTCATTGATGATACGCATGACTTCAAGGCCTGCGATCTTGCCCGCGTCCTTCGTTGCCTGGCGTTGCGCATCGTTGAAGTATGCCGGGACGGTGATTACCGCCTTGGAAATTTTTTCTCCAAGATATGCCTCCGCATCGGTCTTGAGCTTCTGGAGAATCATTGCGGAGATTTCCTGAGGGGTGTAGCTCTTATCGTCGATGGCTACTTTCCGGTCGGTTCCCATGTCCCGTTTGATGGAACTGATGGTTTTTGCTGGATTGGTTATCGACTGGCGTTTAGCAACCGAACCAACGAGTCGTTCGCCATCTTTGGAAAATGCCACGACAGAGGGGGTTGTCCTGCCACCTTCGGCATTGGGGATGACGACGGCTTTTCCTCCTTCCATAATCGACATACATGAATTGGTGGTTCCAAGATCAATTCCGAGAATTTTTTCAGATGCCATGTTATTCCTCCTTTGATTTTCCTTGTGAAACGGCCACACGGGCACATCTGATAACGCGTTCTTTCATGCGGTACCCCTTTACAACTTCGTCTATAACCGTTCCTTCATCTTTTTCTGATGGAACATA
>JBFFLM010000029.1:0-9252 GCA_041554835.1 Methanogenium sp. | reverse complement strand
GTCGGTTCGCCGCCGGAAAACTGGACGGCCGGTGTGGGCACCGGTTTCTGGTCCCGCAGGACCTGGAGCATGGCGACGATCTCGTCGAAGGTGGGCTCATAGATGTATCCGCAGGCACGTGCATTGGCAAAGCAGAAATCACAGTCCAGGTTGCAGCGGTTGGTCAGGTCAATATTTGCAAGGAGCGTCCCTGACTTATGGTTACTGCAGAGGCCGCAGTCGAGGGGGCATCCGTCGGCTGCTTCAAACTGCGGGTTATCGATCCCGTGTCCTATACTTTCGAAGAGATCGAATTTTTTGTACATCTCTGCATCGGACCAGTAGAGGTGCCTGAATACACCATGCTCCGGACATGTACGCTCTATAAAGATCTGCCCGTTATCTTCAAGTATATCGGCAGGCAGGACTTTACCACAGACCGGGCAGAGGCCGTTTGTTTGCTTGATCACCATGGTTCATCACGTATTGAAAGAAGTCCAGTAATTATCTCTTCATTATCTCATCAGTGTAATAAAATTTATTTTTGCTACAAATCTACTACTATCTCCATAATTCGATACCTTAATCTTTTGCTTTGGTCCTATACTCTGCATATTGGAGGTTTATTCCATTCAGTTAACCGAGATTCTGATATCCCTTGCTATTGCATTCTGGATAATGGTTCCGGCATACCTGCCTAATTCGTCCGCGGCAGTGTTCGGGGGCGGACGACCGATAGACGGGGGCAGGAACTGGTCGGACGGCCGCAGAATATTCGGCGATGGAAAGACATGGCGGGGCTTTTTTGGCGGCATTGCTGCAGGCATTGTCATCGGGTTTCTTCAGATAGGTCTGGAATCCGTCTTCGGGTGGCAGTACCTCACCCCCCTTGCAGTGGTTCTCCTCGCCGCAGGGGCCCTTCTCGGGGATCTCGGCAAGAGTTTTTTCAAGCGGCGGCTGAACAAAAAACGTGGTGAGCAGTGGCTTATCGCCGACCAGTATGATCTCGTCGTGGGAGCGTTCGTCCTTCTCCTCCTGTTCGACACGGACTGGGTCTTTGCGACCATCACTCCCCTGATCGGGCTCTGGATCCTTATCCTTACGCCTTTACTTCATCGGGGTGTAAATATAATCGGATATCTGATTGGAGTCAAGGATGTACCATGGTAACAAATATACAAGAGCTTCTCATTGAATCGGGAGCCATCCGTTTCGGAGATTTCACTCTCGCATCGGGTGCGAAGAGCACCTACTACGTGGATATAAAAACAGCGGCCACCGATCCGGGTCTTCTGGGGGCCATAGGGGCCGCGATTGCAGGTGCGGCCGATTTTGACGTGGTCGCCGGGGTGGCCGTCGGTGCGGTGCCGATTGCGGTGGCAACCTCGCTCTCCTCGGGAAAACCCTACGCTATCATCCGGAAATCCGGGAAGGGGTACGGTCTTTCCGGGATGATCATCGGCGATGTCCTGGAAAAAAAGGTGCTCCTTGTAGAAGATGTGACCACCTCCGGGGGAAGCGTCCTCTACGGCATAGAGGCCCTCAGAAGTGCCGGTGCGACCGTCGTCGGCGTTGTGACGGTGGTGGACCGGGAACAGGGTGCACGGGCCGCCCTTGCAGATGTGGGCGTCTCCCTGGTACCTCTGGTCAGTATCTCCGATATCCTTGACTGATAACAATCTTTTAGCAGTCAGGGAAGTATATATGGATATGAAGATTCTTGTTGTGGGTGGAGGGGGCAGAGAGCATGCTCTCACTGAGGCACTCTCCCGCAGCAGTAATGTTACCATCTGTTCTGTAATGTTCAGGAAAAACCCTGGTATTGCCGCGCTGTCTGAAGAAATATGTCTCTGCAGGGAAACGGATGTGCCGGCTGTTGTTGCATTCGCAAAAGAGTGCGGTGCCATGTACGCGGTCATCGGGCCCGAGGCACCCCTTGAGGCAGGTCTTGCGGATGCGCTGGAAGCCGAAGGGATTTCCTGTATCGGCCCGACCCGCGAGGCCGCCCGTATAGAGACGGATAAGGAATTCTGCAGAAACCTCATGAAGGACTATGGTATTCCCGGCTGCCCGGCATTTGCTGCATTCCATGATATTGATGCCGCGTGCGCCTATCTCGAGGCGTCGGGGCGCGAATATGCCATCAAACCGATTGGTCTGACCGGAGGCAAGGGCGTGAAGATCATGGGAGAGCACGTCGGTCTGGAAGGGGCAAAGGAGTACATCCGTGAGATCGGCGGAGAAGTCGTCCTTGAGGAACGCCTCATAGGCGAGGAGTTCACCCTGATGACCTTCGTCGACGGAGAGCATGTGGTGCCCATGCCGCTTGTCCAGGACCACAAACGTGCGTTTGAAGGCGACGAAGGGCCGAATACCGGCGGGATGGGTGCATACTCGATGCCGGATCACATGCTCCCCTTCGTCACCGGGGACGATTACCGGCAGGCTGTCGGCATCATGGAAGGAATTCTCGGGGCAATGAGGGCGAAAGGTCTCGTCTATAAGGGATTTTTATACGGTCAGTTCATGGTCACTGCAGACGGCCCGATGGTCATCGAATTCAACGCCCGCTTCGGGGATCCCGAGGCCATGAATCTTCTCGCACTTCTCTCATCCGACTTTGGCCGGATCGTAACCCGGATTGCGGAGGGGACGCTCGGGCCTGACGACGTCTCCTTCCTGCACAAGGCTTCCGTCTGCAAATACCTCGTCCCTGAAGGATACCCGGAAAATCCGCAGAAAGGGATGGAGATCGCCGTCGGGGACTACGGGGATGCCGTTCTCTACTATGCAAACGTCGTGGAAGAGGGCGGGGTTCTCTTCACCCAGACGTCACGGACGCTTGCCTTCGTCGGCCTTGGGGACACGCTGGAAGAGGCCGAAGCGATAGCGGAACGTGCGGCGGCCGGCGTCACCGGCGCTGTCCGGCACCGCACTGACATCGGCACCCGCGCCGTACTCGAACGCCGTATGGAGCATATGAGGGAGATCCGATGAAAAAAGACGTCGTTTCCATTCTGGACCTGACGGAGAGTGAGTTTCATCAGATAATCGACCTTGCCGTCCGGCTCAAGGAACAACGGGCCACGGGCCAGAACCACGCCCTCGAACAGCGATATACCCTCGGAATGATCTTTGAGAAGGCGTCCACCCGCACCCGGATCTCCTTTGAGGTCGGCATGTTTGAACTGGGAGGGCATGCCCTCTTTTTAAACCCGAACGATATGCAGCTTGGCCGGGGGGAGATTATCGAGGACACGGCAAAGGTCCTCTCCCGGTACCTCTCGGCGGTCATGATACGCTCCAAGAGCCATGATACGGTGACACAACTCGCGGCGCATGCGTCAATTCCCGTGATCAACGGGCTCTCCAACCTTGAGCATCCGTGCCAGATCCTCGCGGATGTGATGACGATGAAAGAGAGGTTCGGAACGCTCGAGGGACTGCAGGTTGCCTGGGTCGGCGACGGGAACAATGTCTGCAATTCGCTCATCCTCGCATCCGCCCTCACCGGCTACAGCATCCGTATTGCAACCCCGGACGGCTTTGCACCCGATCAGACCGTGCTCTTGCGGGCCGATGAGATTGGTGCATCCTATACTCTCTGCGACACCCCGGCAGACGCAGTGAGGGGTGCCGATGTCGTCTATACCGATACCTGGGTCTCGATGGGCGATGAGGAAGAGAAGGGAAAGCGGCTCCGGGCTTTCGAGGGCTACTGCGTCGATGAAGCGCTGGTCTCCCTTGCATCCGGCCGTGCCATCGTCATGCACTGTCTTCCGGCACACAGGGGCGAGGAGATCACCCCCGGCGTCATCGACGGGACGCAGAGCGTTGTCTGGGACCAGGCGGAAAACCGGCTGCACGCACAGAAGGCTCTTCTGTCGCTGCTGCTCGAACGGTAACCCGCACAAAATATTTTTTTAAAATTCACCCTAGTAGTCCAGAATCTTATTGAAATCCAGGATATCCGGGCTGCCTTCACGGCGGGCCGTTTCTATTGCAGAGATGATCTCTTCAAGAATTTCGTTCTCCGTCGGCGGCTGCGTTCCCTGGAGCAGGCTTCCCAGGGGCTTGTAATGGTATATCTTATGCTGGAGGCGGACATCACGATGTCCCACGACCGCAACGAATGAGTTGCACTTGTTGTCGAATGTCAGCGAAATAATGTTATCAACATTGACATAGTTGTCCTCCGTTGACAGTATCCACACCATTGATGAATACTTATACAAAAAGATTTATCAATCTGTTGGATTGATGCGAAAAGGTTATTTTTCCTTTTCGTCCCCGGTATCAGCGATGAATTCCTCAAGGCGGGTAAAAAGGTATTCTTCAATCTTTTGCACGGTTTTCAGGTCTCCACGAAACGCAAGGAGCTCTCGTGCATCGCCATCCATATTGGCAAAATACAATTTTTGCGGCCGGTGCACAATCTCGACATCGAACTTTTCCTTAATATCGTAGATGATTTTTCTTGGAACCCCGGGGGGGACAAGGAGGTCGAATTTTTCTTCGGTATTGTCTGTCATGGTCATCCTCATTTTCCAATTTTCATTCTTCTGCCCATAATGCAGGGTCCGCCGCGGACACCGCCGATCGGTTCTTTCGGTTTTCCGAGGGAGAGCATGCATCTTCCCATCAGTGCGGCACCACGGGCCAGCCCGTCGTCGACGAAGAGGATATGATCATCCGGGTTATCGAAAAGACCCATCTCCTTTACGCCTTCCAGGATAATTTCAGGTTTTCTCCCTGAAATTGCTGCACGTCCGGTAAACCCTATCGATGCATTCCCCGGCACCAGTCCCTGGTCTGCGGCCACATCGATGAGGCGAAGGGCCATCCGGGCGCATACGTGGTCGATTACCTGCGTGAGTACATCTTTTCCGTGATTCTTATAGATATCATGACCGATTTCATTCAGGTCCTGTTCCCCGCTGAAATTTTTCCCTGCGTCACATCCTATCATCGCAATACCGGATTCCATGGCAATATCGGCCCGTACGGGGACCTTGCCAAAATGTTCCCGTTCCGCGGGGACGATGCGGATATCCACGATCTCGTGGATCTGGTCCTCGTACTCCTTTACCCGGGAGGTCTTTTTCCTTGAGAGGCCGCCGATAATGCTTTTTTCCCCGAAGAGGTCGAGTGCCGTGCCTTTTCCTTCCTGCACGAGGCCCGTTCCCCTGACGATCGCATCGGGGACGGCCCCCGCAAGGCCGCAGAAGTTGCCGACCGTGCGGGCGAACGGATACTCGGCTTTCGGGTCCACATCGCTTGTGATCCTTCCGTCGAGGGTGGTGCCGAAGTCGATGGAGAGGCACGGGTTACGAAAGTCCACACTGGTCCACTTTGCGCCTTCCTTGATCCCTGCCATCGCAAGTTCGCCTTCCATCTCATTTGCGACCATCTCGACACCCGAGGACCCGATGGGCGGTGTCACTCCCGCCACCGTTCCACAGAAGGTCACCTTGTCTGCAAAGCTGAATTTCTGGAGTTTGGGGGGGAGGTTTTCCTTGGACATGGGAGGTGTCATCTTCTTCGGCGGAACGCCTGCCATCAGGCACCCGTTTGCCAGTGCCTTGACAAAGTCGCCGATCTGGTCGGGGGAGTCCATGGCGGCCACAACCCCGGTCGAACGGACAACGAAGTCGAGGTCGTCTTTTATCGAGAGCCCGGCGTCCTTATGGCATTTGATGAGGGTCTCCTTGACAAGTTCGGCCACTGACTCCTTGGTGATGGGCGTCCCGACCAGGGTGGCGCCGAAGATCTCCTCGCCGGGTTTGGGGAGGCGGACATCACGGCTCATGCTGACGGATTTGTTGATGACGTACGAACGGCCTGTTTCCAGGTTTGTTCCCGTCAGAATGCATTTGGTGGTGGTATTTCCCATCTCGACAGAGGCGACGATGAAATAGGGGACTGACCGGTATTCGGGTTTTTGGAGGCCCGCACCCTGGCCGACCGTGGGTGGTGGAGGGCTTTCCACGATATTTGGTGACGGTTTTTTGAACCTGTCAAAAAAGGCACACATAATACTCGATATTCATCTGTGCAAGTTATAGCTTTTCATTTTGGACCTTGGTGGGGTGAGGGAGGAGAACAATGAGCTGTCATAACCGTTCTGAAAGAACCGCGCTGCATACCTTCACGGGAAAAACAGCCGGAGGGACGAAAAAAGAATTATTTTTTATGGTACAGGCGGGCCTGGAATCCGTAGTAAGCAGAAAATCCGACCGCATCGTTCTGGTCAATCGTCGTGCTCTCGAATGAGACGAGATCATCGGAATAGATTGCCTCATCGGAGCTTCGTCCTGCAACGGTGACACTTCCCTTGTAGAGAATGACGTCCACCAGGCCGGTGACCCGTTCCTGTGTCTTGTCGATAAATGCGGAAAGTGCCCAGAACAGCGGTTCGTCGACGAGTCCCATGTACCCGAGTTCGGACCATTTGTCATCGACGATCTTTTTGAAATGGAGTTCCTGGCGGGTCAGGACCAGTCGTTCCAGGTCGGTGTGAGCGGCGAGGAGGACGGTTGCGGCGGGGTGCTCGTAAATTTCACGTGCCTTGAGGCCGAGGATACGGTCCTCTATCATATCGTTTCTGCCGACACCGTTTCTCCCCGCGATTTCATTGAGTTTTTTGATCAGTTCGTATCCCGAGAGCGTCTCTCCGTTCAGGGAGACCGGTATGCCTTCTTCGAACCCGATGGTGATCTCCTCGGGGGTGTCGGGCGCATCGGCAGGTGCGACGGTCCATGCGTAGATATCGTTCGGGGGATGAAATGCCGGGTCTTCCAGGCGTCCGCCTTCAATGGAGCGGCTCCAGCAGTTCTCATCGATGCTGTACGGCTTCTCCTTTACCACGGGAACCGGAATGCCGTGTTCTGCGGCATATTCCATCTCCCATTCGCGGGTCAGGTTCATCTCGCGCATCGGTGCGATGATCTCGAGGCCTGCCTTCCTGAAGATAAAATCAAAACGCAGCTGATCATTTCCCTTTCCGGTGCATCCGTGGGCCACGGTCGTTGCTCCTTCATCTCTCGCGATAGCGACGATCTCCTCGGCAATGAGAGGGCGGGCAAGTGCTGTTCCCATTGGATATCCCTCATAGGATCCGTTTGCCTTGATGGAGGGGAAAAGCTGCTCTTCTACAAATCTCTCGCGAATATCGATGGTATAGTGGGTGTCTCCGATCAGCTCTCCTTTTCTGGTCGCTTCTGCGATATCGGCCTCGGGCTGCCCGACATCAACCGCGACGGTGATTACTTCATCAAAACCATAGTGTTCCTTCAACAGGGGGACGCAGATAGAAGTATCCAGTCCGCCGGAGAACGCAAGTACGACTTTACCTTTTCCCATGATGCTCTCCTCAGATGTGGTGAGTATAGTGCATTATATGATGTGTGGGAAGTGCAATAAATGGATACGCCTGCATCGAAGCCCATACGCCGCACCTGGAATCCTCTTCTCTCATGCCCCGGCAGGGCAGGCACGCCTACTGGGCGTGCCACAGATAAAATGGAAACTCGTTGTCGCGTTTCGTTCTTCGTGTCGCGGGGCCGCCACAGACCGGAAAAAAGGGAAGGGGAGGATATTATAACTGGTAGACCGTGGTCTGGAATTTTTTGCCCGATGCGAAGGCCTGGCCGATCTTCTCGCCGATTCTGTAGTAGTTCTTTCCCTGCGGATCATACAGTACCGGGTCCATCCGCTCCGGGACCGGGTCGCCGTTTTCGTCAAGGACGTCCTCGTCTGCAAGGATCCCGACGATCTCCCCGATGACCTGGAGGTGGGACCCGAGCGGTACGGTTTTGATCATTCTGCATTCCAGGACGAGGGGGAATTCTTCTATCATGGGTGCGTGCACATCCGGTGCCGTGTTCACCGTCAGGCCGCAGACCTTTGGTTTGTCCGTATTCCGGCCGGATACGATCCCGAAATAATCCGCTTCATCCACAAATGAAGCGGAAGGAATGTTGATGGTGAACGCCTCCGTCTGCAGCAGGTTTTCGTAGGTGTAACGGGACTCGCGAACAGAGAAGGCCACGCAGGGGGGTGCTGAACAGCAGACCCCTCCCCATGCGGCGGTCATCATGTCGGCCCGTTCTTCCTCATCGTAGGTCCCGATAACAAGCAGTGGGAGAGGAGAAAGAACGGGTCCGGTACCGATCATTTTTTTCATACTTTACCATATCGACAGATCCCTATTCTTTTTTTGGGTTTGAGGGGAATTGCCGTGCCTGGCTGCGGCCTCCGTCTGCCGGTAGGAAGGGTCGGTTTCATCCATGAGAGGATGCAAAGGAAGCAAAGGGTGATGATTCCGTATGCAGCAAACCGAATTCGGGGCGGTTGCGGGGTCATGCAACAAAGCTGCCGGTTTCCTGCGAAGATCCTCTTTTTCATATTCCCCTTCTCATTGTGCAACTCATTTTCTGGCATCATGTAAACGATGCGCAGAATTCGGCCGGATAAACGAATCCATTAAATAGTGGTATTTCGTATTTGGGGTAGTGATGGGAATGCCTCATGGGAAGTTTGAAATCTATCGGGACAGGTCTGGGGAGTATCGATTCAGGTTAAAAGCGGCGAACGGACAGACGATCGCAATTGGGCAGGGGTATTCCTCCAAGGCATCGTGCATGAAGGGGATTGCAAGCATTCGCAAGAATGCACCGGACGCCGAAGTTATCGAGATCGAGGTCTAAGTTCCGTTTGGGGTGGAACAGGATTTTGGCGCTGCTCTATCGAATGATATCCGTCAGAACCAGTCTATTTTGTATGACTTCAAAAATATTCGAAGTCAAAGATAATTAATTACCGTTTCAGATGCATCTATCATCATTGATGGGTCGCCCATCGGATGGTGAACGGAAAATGCAGAATAATACTCTGGTGATAGTCGTTGCGGCATGCGGAATTCTCCTCGCTGCCGTCATCGGCTATTCCATCTATGCCGCAGAACAGCCCGGCGAAGCGGGCGAGATTCCCGGGATGCTCGTCCTCTCGTCTGCAGGCGAGGTGCACGCGTATCTCGGCCAGTTCGAACCGGCATGGTATGAATACCCGGTGATGATGGTGGAGGACGCGGCCAGCGGGCAGGTCGTCTATGAAGCGGCCGGCACCGCTGCACCGGCACCGCTCCCCGCCACGCGGGTGACGAAAGACTTCACGGACATGACGAATGGTCTTGGCGACACGGACTACTCCACCACGAATGTTCAGGTGGCTGGCGTCGATGAGCCGGACTTCATAAAAAATGACGGGAAGTAC
>JBFFLM010000028.1:0-9253 GCA_041554835.1 Methanogenium sp. | reverse complement strand
TGAGATTAAAGGAACATATGCCAACAAAATTAAAATTAAACCCACAATTAAGCCTAAATAATTGCAGAAATCGGACTGAAAAATATCCAGAATTTCTTCACAATTATCGAGCAAAATTTGTCCATTCCGGAGGAATTGAGACGATTTTTTGTATAAATATCCGTTTTTTCGCAGTATCAGAGCAGCAATAATTCCATTGTGCATAAATTGACCCCACAGAAGTCAATTTTGGGCAAACAACCCCCTTTCAGGTCATGAAAGGATCGTGCCCCATGATCCTGCCACCAACCATGGACATAGTATTCTGACCCAAAAATGAACCGCCGATACGCATGTGCCGAATTTTTTCACAGACCAGGACTTCTCCTTTAATTATCCCCACAGAAGGGGCGAATGGTCAAAAAAATGCAGCCTGGGGAATATTGGCACCCGGGTACCGGTTCCTCTTCTGAAAAGGGGTGCCGCACCCGCCATGCA
This sequence comes from Methanogenium sp., assembly GCA_041554835.1. Lineage (GTDB taxonomy): Archaea > Halobacteriota > Methanomicrobia > Methanomicrobiales > Methanomicrobiaceae > Methanovulcanius. The sequence continues at coordinate 8,776 of JBFFLM010000028.1, read as the reverse complement.
GGGTTGACAGAAGGTACAGCGACCCGTCTTTTAGCGGAATGAATTTTGGAAATGAGATCCTCTCCACCCTTATACGGATGGCAGGTATGGCACATGCTTCACAGGCAGCCATACTCTTTCCCCCATCTCTCCTTCCCGACATCCGATGGTCCATCCACTCGATCATCCAACGCCCCTGCACCCGGGGGAATGGTTCGAAACCGGTATCTCCCCAATACCACATATAAAGAACTCTCGGCACCAATATGTACAGAATGGAAGACACCTATTCCTTCTCCGAATTTAATATATCCCCGACCATTCTCAGGGCTATCAAAGACATGGGGTTTGAGGAGCCCACCCCGATTCAGTTACTTGCAATACCTACTATACTCTCAGGACGTGATGTGACCGGTCAGGCACAGACCGGGACGGGGAAAACCGCAGCTTTCGGTATCCCCGCAATTGAGATAATTGACGCGGAAATCGCCGCTACACAGGTTATTGTGCTTTCTCCTACACGAGAACTGGCCATTCAGACGGCAGAGGAGTTCGGGCGCCTGGCACACTATGAGAAGAAGATCCACGTCGTCCCCGTCTATGGCGGACAGCCGATCGAACGCCAGTTCAAGGCGCTTAAATTCGGCGCGCACATTGTCGTCGGAACACCCGGCCGTGTACTGGACCACATCAACAGGGGTACGCTCAGGCTCGACGCCATCAAAATGATCGTACTCGATGAGGCGGACCAGATGCTCGACATGGGATTCAGGGATGACATCGAGACCATCATCAGGGAAACCCCGAAGGATCGACAGACCGTCCTCTTCTCGGCAACCCTTCCGCGACCGATCCTCGAGATCTCAAAACAGTACCAGAACAAACCCGAGATGGTGAAGGTCCCCCACAAGACCCTCACCGTCCCGCAGATCGAACAGCAGTACATCGAGCTTCGCAACAGTGATAAAATTGAGATCCTTTCCCGTCTGCTCGACATCTACAACCCGAATCTTGCACTGATCTTCTGCAACACCAAGCGGGCGGTCGATACCCTAACCGGCCAGCTGCAGGCGAGAGGATACTGTGCCGAGGGACTCCACGGCGACATGAAACAGGTCCAGAGGGACCGGGTCATGGCAAAGTTCAGGAAGGGCACCATCGACGTCCTCATCGCAACGGATGTTGCCGCACGTGGTATCGATGTCGACGACGTCGAACTTGTGATCAACTACGATGTGCCACAGGATGTGGAATATTACGTCCACCGTATCGGACGAACGGCACGCGCCGGCCGCGAAGGACGTGCAATCACCTTTGTCGGCCCCAAGGAGTTCTACAAACTCAAGACCATCCAGAAATATGCGAAGATCCAGATCGCCCGGATTCCCATCCCAACGGCCGATGACGTCGAGGAGATGAGGATGAGGACGCTTGCTGAAGAGATCCGGGAGACCATCAAGGCGGGCGGTCTTGACAAATATGCAGCGCTTCTCGAACGGATCATGATGGACGATTACACGTCCCTTGAAATTGCTGCAGCACTGCTGAAGCGTCAGATTGAAGCAGGTTCCGACCCCGAACCGGTCTCAGAGGAATACGTAAAGCGTGATCATGGAGTCGAAGCGGGAATGACCCGTATCTACCTCAATTTCGGCAAGGACAAGCGTATACGTCCCAAGGATATCGTAGGGGCCATCGCAGGTGAAACAGGCATCAATGGAAAGGATATCGGATCCATAAGCATCTACGAATCAAATTCCTATGTCGAGATTCCCGACGATCTGGCAAAGATGGTCGTCGAGGAGATGACTGGAAAGTCCATTGGTGGCGTTCCCCTCTCGAATGGAAACACCATCGGATTTACCGCCCCCGCCCGTGGCGGCTATAAAAAATCAAGAAGATAATCCCGTATTCCGGGAGAAATCCCTTTTTTTCCGATTCTAATTTTATATCCCGCAAAAATTAGTTGCCGGCCGGTTCAATCCATCGCCAGTTCCCGGCAGGAATGCTGAGTTCAAAGCATGCCCCCACACCCTGTATTCCCGTTTCGCTGATGGAAATACCCGTGATCGAAAGGACCTCCCGTGCCAGAAAGAGCCCGTATCCGGTATTGACCCCGTACTGCCTGCGAAAAATCAGTTCTTTCTCGGCCGCAGGGATGCCGTTCCCATCGTCGGCAACCAGCAGAACATACCTTTCATCCTCCTGCCGGGCCGAGACGGTAATACCGGTGACCATCCCTCCGTGACGCAGGGAATTTTCAACCAGTGTATAGAGCACTTTCTCAAAGAGAGGGTCTGTATAAATCTCGAGACCATATGCCGATGCGTCCGGATGGACAATGTCCGTCCCCGCCATTTCAGCTGCGGCGTTCACGGTAGCAGCGACATTCTGCCAGGCCGGAGCATGGACGCCGATATCCTGATAATCCCGGGTAAATTCAATAAGCTGCCTGATGGAACATGCCGAGGCATTCATTTTCTTCAGGTACAGGTTTCTTTCCCCGGCATCTTCCGCCTCTCTCATTATTTCAATATAGCCAAGGAGGACAGTAAGCTGGTTCAGGACATCATGCCGGGTGATGCTTGAGAGCAGGTTGAGTTTGCTGTTGGCCAGACGCAGGGCGTCTTCTGCCTCTCTCTTCCCGGTGATATCCCGGCAGACCAGCCGATATCCGTCGCCCCCTGCCCCATGAACGACAGGAGTGCCGTTCATCTGGGCGATAATGACCGTCCCGTCGTTGCGAATGAGCGGATGCTCAGCCAGCTGAAACGATGCCCCCTGCTGCCGGACCCTGATAAACGCATCTACCGCTGCTGACCGCTCCCCCTCGGGGATCAGTTCATACATCGATGTGCCGGTGAGATCCTCCGGGCTGTACCCGAGCATCTGTTCCACCTGCGGGCTGATGTAGCGAATAGTCCCGCCAGCATCGGTCTCGCACAGCACATCAAAGATATTTTCCACGAGATCACGAAACTTTGTTCCCGTTTCCTCCAGTTTCCTCTCCCGTTCCTTCGATGCGGCAATATTTTCCTTGAAACGGCGGTTGGCATATGAGAGGCCGGCAACGATGGCAATAACCCCGATGATCTTCAACGCCCCTTCACACTGGGTATTGAGGATGTCAGGTTCTTTGGTGAATTCGTCGAGAAGGTCAATCAGGTACCCAAAGATGAGAATGCCAAACCCGGCCTCCAGAAAGGGGTTCTCAAGCCGGATCACATAGTAATAGGCAGCGATAAACGTTCCGAGGATCAACCCTTCGATAAGAACATCCTCCATATCAAAAGGTGTCTTCAGGGGAAACACCATGAACCAGAGAACCGTTGTGATGACTCCTGCTGCAAGGAGTATCCACCGTATCAGGTGCTGGTGATCCCGAAAAACCTGCATGGTGATAAATTTTCAGTTCTGATACTACATAACAACAGCTTTTTGACACCCATTCTGCCCCGCTTTACGCTACAACAGGAATAAGCTCAGTCAGCCGCATTCAAATGCACGATATACACCACCAGACGTACTATTCTCCTAAAAATGCACATCAGGGGGGCAGACCCAGCCGGCCTTCTTCCGCCTGCCCGGTCCGCCCCGACCTGCAGGATACTGCCTCAACAATGGATGCTTCCTGCAGACCCTGTACCAAAGCCCGCACCGATAGTACCTAAGGGTACGGTTTCATGGTTCTTTCCTGCTGCCGGGGATTATTTCGAACCTGCACATCTCATCCCCCATCGCAAAGCACCGGGTCTCGGTTACCGTTACGTCCTGGCCGTAAAAGTCGCTGAATACCGCACCTAAAACCCCCTTCCCGAATGCACAGACCGGACGGCCGACATTCGGAAGGTCGGCACATTCAAAGCAGTCGGTGGTGACGATGACAAGAGGATCATATGATTCAAAAGAGATGGTCCCAAGCCCATAATCTTTCCAGAAATTTGAGAGAGCGGCACAATAGGCGTACATATCACCGCGGCAGAGCATCCCCGCAATGGACAAGCCGACCATTTCCCCCGCAGAGTGGAGAATTGGCTCAATATTGATACCCGCCTCCATCATCGCGGTGCGGACCTGACAGCACATGAACCGGTACAGGGAAGGGACATCATAAAATTCAGCAGCAACGGGGGAGAGGCGGTTGCGTGCGGGGGCGCAGCCCTCTGCCGCGAGCGTCCCTACATGCCGCCCCGAAAGGAGGAAGGTCTTCCTGCGTGCATCGTCAGGGTCGGTATGCACGTCAATCACGCCGTCTCCCGAGAGTCCTTTCAGGTGCACAGAAACCGTCGATTTGGCTTTTCCCAGCCTTCCGACAATCTCATCAAAGGAAAGTGGCCCCTCACTTTCCAGCATCGAAAGAATGCTTTGTTTTACCGGACTCTCTATGGGATACACAGAGTCACGGGTACTGTACAACCCCACTCCTTCCCCTTTCAGTCCACCGCCCTTCGCCATACTCCTCGTATGTACCGCATTATCAGTGTGTACAATAAAGCCTTCTGTTCGTACCCCGGGGAACGGTTCCCCGGACACAGGAGTTCCGGAGGAATCCCATTAACAAATCCTACACTCACCGGTTCTGCAGGGCATAAAAAAATGAGCGATATTTGCCGGAGGAATACCTCACCCGCTTCCTGCGTGCATAAGAGCACTGGCTGTCTTCAGGAGAAGGGCCAGCCCGTCGGAGTCGGCAAATCCCTTACCCTCCCAGCGAATGATGCCATCCCGGTCGAGGAGAAAGATGTAGGCAAGCGAGCGATTCTCCATCCCAAGAGCCTCACGGTAGGTGGCCGCACTCCCGTACCATGTGATGACATAATCATGTTTTCCCCGAGGAATGCCGGAGCGCATCCCGCCGTCGATCATCGACCGGGCCGGCCGCCACAGGGCCGATTCAATCATGGGGACTTCATAGACCACAATATCCGCTGAAGTCAAAAATTCCTCCTCAAAGGGCAGTACCCAGGAATTGATCATCTCCTGGGCGCCACGGACAAAGGCAATAACAATCAGGGCGACTTTTCCTGCTGCTGCATCGGGGAGTGTCTTGTTCGTCCCCGCAAGCGTGAGGGCCGAAAGGGCGGGGAACCTGGTACCGGTTGGCATGGATGCTGATGGAAGGTCACTGCATTTGAACCTTCCCCTGCGCCGGGCAACTTACGTGTCGCGTCACGGGGGAGAACAGAGTATTTATGCAATGACCACGTGAATGAAACACGTCCTTGTTAGGAACCATGTGAGATATCAGGTGAGGATAATGAAAGTACCCGATACCGTGGAAAACTACGAAATCTGCCAACAATACTGCGGCAACTGCCCGACATTTAAGGAGAACAAGTTTATGGAGTCCGAACCGCATGCGCTCTTCTGTGCGAGGGGCGTTTCGGTGAGGGAGGGCTCAGTCAATAAGGGATGCAGCTGCCTGGACTGTCCGGTCGCCAAGAAGTACGACCTTAAGGGAGGTTGGTTCTGTTCCCATGCCCCATGGGATTGACAGTTCCTTCCTTCTCAATTTTCCTGAAACGTGACCGGATACCTATTTTCGAAAAACACCCCAGGTTTCCGGTAGCAGCGGAGGTCATGAAAAAAAGATGATGGATAAGAACGAAGCACGGCTCGAAGTCGCCCGCAAGGAGATGGTGACGCATCAGCTCGTTGCCAGGGGAATTCATGACCAGTGCATCCTCAGGGCGATGGCAACCATACCCCGCCACCTCTTCGTCCCCGAACGTATTCGTGATGCTGCGTATCAGGACTGCCCCCTCCCCATCGGCTATGATGCCACCATCTCCCAGCCGTATATCGTTGCCTATATGAGCGAACTCCTCAAACTTTCGAAAAACGACCGGGTCTTTGAACTGGGAACAGGGTCCGGTTACCAGGCAGCGGTGATCGCCTTCTGCGCAGAGGAAGTCATCAGCGTTGAGCGGGTCCCCGAACTCATCCCCGTGGCGCTCGGGAACCTGGCGGCAGTGGGGGCGACCAACGTCCGCGTCCTTGAAGGGGATGCAACCACTCTTGCCGCAGACCATGCCCCCTATGATGCTGCCATACTTACTGCCGCCTCACCGGCCCTCCCCGACTATCTCTACCCGTACATGAACGATGGCGGGCGTATTGTCGTTCCGGTCGGAGACATGTACGTGCAGGAACTCTTTCTTATCACCGTTCTTCAGGGAGAAGGACGGGTTGAGGGGAGGGGTGGCGTCAGGTTTGTTCCGGTCATAGGAAAACACGGATTTGCGGAAGGGGAGTAAACAGCACCATTGCCGGATCATTTGCCATCGAACAGGTACCTGGTGTCTGAATTTGCAACGAGATAGGTTAAATCATACTTCTATAGCGACACTCGCATTGCGACCGCAAGGTTCAGGGTTGGTTCTGACGATTGGATAACGGGAACAATGGTGGACAGGCGCAGGGAGCGGGAGGATGTCAGTCGCAGGGAGATGGTCAGGCATCAGCTGAAGGCCCGCGGCATCCGAAGCCCCGCAGTTCTCGAGGCCATGGGAAGAATTCCCCGTCATATTTTTGTTCCCTCGCACCTCAGGGATGCCGCCTATCATGACCGTCCGCTTCCGATCGGCCATAATGCCACCATCTCACAACCCTACATCGTTGCCTACATGAGTGAACTTCTGTCACTTTCAAAGACAGACAGGGTGTTTGAACTGGGAACGGGATCGGGCTACCAGGCAGCGGTGATCGCCTCCTGTGCAAAAGAGGTATTCAGCGTCGAACGGGTCCCCGAACTCGCAGCCCTGGCACGCCAGAACCTGCTCACCGCCGGGGTGACCAATGCCAGGGTGTTCAGTTGTGATGCGACGACCATCACCGGAAAGTATGCCCCCTATGATGCCGCCATTCTCACCGCTGCATCACCCGTCCTCCCCACATACCTCTATCCGTTTGTCAGGGACGGCGGACGAATCGTCGCCCCGGTCGGTGATCGGCAGGCACAGGAACTCGTTCTCATCACGGTGGAGGAAGGCCGGGGCCAGGTGGAAAGCAGGGGCGGCGTCCGCTTTGTTCCCGTCATCGGCAGACATGGATTTGCCCAGGAGTGAAGGGAGTCCAGATCATCAGGAATATCCCCCCGTTTTTGCGCGCATAGCACCAAATACATGCCATTCCATCCATTTTTCATTCTGCAATAATATCCTTTGAATAAACCTCCAAATTAATCGTAAAACCGGCGTTTTATCATAATTAAGCGGCAAATCACAGGCATTTTTTAAAAGTTATCATGACTATTTTTGCCAGATCCAAACCCCTATATAATGATTTCCACACAAAGAGTTAATAATAAATAGAGTATATCCATTGTTAGGATATGAACACCCGGGGGGGAGTTCACGTATTATCCGGTCATGGTGCCTGCGATGCGGGCAATATGACAGCTCATAAAAGAAAGGGGGAATGTCATATGAAATCTGATTATGACACACCGCAGAAAAGAACACACCACAGTGAACGTAAGGTATCGACACGAACAGCTGCACAGGTATTCCTGGTGCTCGTTGTTGTCGGTGCCATGGCTGCGGGCGCCGCAGCAGCACCGCTGGAAATCTCCATGAACGAATATGTCTCGACTTTCATCATTGGTGGCACCAACACCACCGGGGTGACGGGTAATATTACCATCCTCAACAATGGAACGGCAGGAGATGACATCTATGACATCTGGGTACCGATCAACCTCACTAATTATGATCCGGACTACGGGCTCCTGGTCACTTTTGAGAATGCAAGTTCCGAGGTCTTTGTCTATGACATTGCTACCAAGCCTGCAAATGCTCCTGACATGTACGATGACGGGGCAAACTTCTGGGTCCAGATCCCCCAGCTTCGTGTGGGACAGTATGCCCGCCTCTCATATATCGTCCTCGCTGAAAACATTCCGGTAGACGGGACGACACTTGCCGAAACATCCCTTATCCTCGTTAACACCTACACCGATGCATCGCGTGTGGTGTCCGGCAAGGAAGTTTCCTGGACCGTGTACTTCAACGCGACCACCAACTCCGATTTCTTTGCAGACGGTGACGAGGTCGCAATGGAGATCAACCATTACCTGAGCGCAAACAACACCCATTACGGCTCGGATGCATGGACCACACTCGGACCCATCTCCAACAACGACACCTCCGAGGGGACATCCGTGCTTCTGAACGGGCTCTATGACAGCACAGCACCGGGCCAGATGCAGGTGACCGGTGTTGCCCTGACGCAGGGAACCACCGTCTGGGTCAACACCAGCTATGATGTTACTGCCATTCATGAGGAGATGACCGGAAACATCGACGAACCATTCGGGTTTACGACGATTGCATTCAGTGCGAAAAAATCAGGAACAGGAGAGGACGAGGGAGTGATCAGCGGTTCAGTGGTCTATGACTGCTATGCAACCGGTGAAGCACTCGTTGCGGTGACGAAGGAGCATGTCGACGGCACGTGGAAGGGCAATGCCACATTCACGAATCAGGCAGCAGGCCTTGTCTACGTCATGACCGACTACGCCGTGTGGGCAACCGAGGGCAACTTCGGTAATTATGTCGAGGATTCCGGCTGGACACCCGGCAGTACCGCAGGATCATCCGACACCGTCCTCTACGCGTTGACAGGACTGACGACAGTCCTGAACCCCGGCGAACCCAGCACAACCGAAACCATCGAGTTCGCCTATGACGGTGTCCCGGTCATATGGGCAAACGCCACCTTCGCACTCCAGCAGAACGACACCCACGGCTGGGAGAAGAGCTACTCGATAGAGACCAGGTGGAATGAGACCTACGGG
>JBFFLM010000027.1:0-9399 GCA_041554835.1 Methanogenium sp. | reverse complement strand
TGATGAGAAGATCTGTGGTGCAAAGAAGCTCGCAGCCTCTGTCACCCGTCCCCTGACCGGAACCAAGATCGCCGTCCACTATGGCTGCCACCTGATGAAGCCGGGCAAGGAGCGCCACTTCGGCGATACCGAACACCCCATGTGGATCGACGAGCTTGTCGAGGCACTCGGTGCAGAGCCCGTCCAGTACCGCAACAAGATGCAGTGCTGTGGTGCCGGTGGCGGTGTCCGTGGATACGACATTACCCACGCCCTGGACATCACCAACGAGAAGTTGATCAATGTTACCGAAGTAGGTGCAGATGCAATCACCGAGGTCTGTCCGTTCTGTCAGCTTCAGTTCGACCGGGGTCAGATTGAAATCGAGGAGAAATTCGGCAAGACCTATAACATTCCGGTTCTCCATTTCAACGAACTCCTCGGCCTTGCCCAGGGCATGAGCCCGCAGGAGCTTGCGCTTGACCTGCACGGAATTGACTGTAAACCATTCCTGGAGAAGATCCTGTAAGAGGTGTGATGAATGGCTGAAGCAAAAGAACAACCAAGAATTGGTGTATTCATCTGTCACTGCGGTACGAACATCGCAGGTTCCCTCTCTATCGAAGAGGTCAAGGAATATGCAGAGACCCTTCCGGGCGTCGTTGTTGCAGATGAATACCAGTATATGTGCTCCACCCCCGGACAGAAGAAGATCGTCGAGGCAATTGAAGAGCACAACCTCAACGGCATCGTCGTTGCGGCCTGCTCCCCGCGTCTCCACGAGCCTACGTTCCGGACCGCAACCCAGGAAGGTGGCCTGAACAAGTTCCGGTTCGAGATGGCAAACATCCGTGACCAGAACTCATGGGTTCACATGCATGACTGGGAAGGAGCAACTTCAAAAGCTAAGGACCAGGTCCGCATTGCCGTTGCAAAGGCCCGCATGCTTGAAGACCTGGAGCCAAAGAGCGTGCCGGTCGAACACGCTGCACTCGTCCTTGGTGGCGGTGTTGGTGGTATGCAGGCGGCTCTTGACCTTGCAGGTGCTGGCATCAAGACCTATCTCATAGAGAAGTCTCCGTCAATTGGTGGACGCATGTCCCAGCTCGACAAGACCTTCCCGACACTCGACTGTTCACAGTGTATCCTCACCCCGAAGATGGTGGATGTGGGACGTCACCCGAACATCGATCTCAGAACCTATACAGAAGTCGAGAACGTCGAGGGGTACATCGGCAACTTCACGATCACCCTGAGAAAGAAGGCACGCGGTGTTCTGGACCCGACCGAGGCAGAAGCACGCGGCATTATCGGTGGCGGCTGTAACGGCTGTGGTGACTGTGCAGAAGTCTGTCCCGTCATCAAGCCGAACCCGTTCGAGTTCGGGATGGCCCCCAGGAAAGCAATCTACATCTATCATCCGCAGGTTATGCCCCTGCAGTTCACCGTTGACTTTGACTCCTGTGTCAAGTGTGGTCTCTGTGTCGAGGCATGTGGTGAAGAGAAGAAAGCAATCGACCTCGATATGGTTGACACCTTCGAACAGGTCAAGGTCGGAACCTGTATCCTTGCAATCGGCTACGATCTTATTCCTATCGAGGAGAAGACCGAATGGGGATACAAGCGGTTTGACAATGTCATCACCGGTCTTGAATTCGAGCGCCTGATCTGTGCATCCGGACCTACCGGCGGAAAGCTGATTCGTCCGTCCGACGGGCAGATCCCGAAGAAGATCGGGTTCGTGCTCTGTGCAGGATCACGTGACAACACCGGCGGCGTTGCAAAGCCGTACTGTTCCAGGTTCTGCTGTATGTACTCGCTCAAGCACGCCCACCAGATCATGGAAAAGATCCCCGGTGCAGTGCCCTACATCTTCTACATGGACATCAGGTCCTTCGGCAAGATGTACGAGGAGTTCTACTACCGTATCCAGAACGAGGGTGCAAAGTTCATCCGTGGCCGTGTCGCAAACATTCTTGAAGACCCGAGCTCCAAGAACCTGACCGTCTTCACTGAAGATACCCTTCTCGGAAGGCCGATCAGCCTTGAGATGGACATGGTCGTCCTCGCAGCGGCAATCCAGCCCAAACCCGAGGCAGAGCGTATCCGCCAGATGTTCGGTGTCTCCAAGTCGCAGGACGGCTGGCTCCTTGAGGCCCACCCGAAACTCAACCCGTGTGGCACCACTACCGCAGGTATCTACCTCGCAGGTGTCTGTCAGGGTCCGAAGGACATTCCTGACACGGTTGCACAGGCAGAGGGAGCGGCATCGGCAGCATCCATCCCGATTCACACCGGAGAAGTCCAGCTCGAGCCGTACTTCGCCCAGTGTATCGACGAACTCTGTGCAGGCTGTGGCATGTGTATCAACCAGTGCCCGTATGGTGCACTCGATCTTGTTGAAAAGGAAGGCCGTACGGTGATGGAAGTCACAGAAGCAAAATGTAAGGGCTGTGGAACCTGTGGAGGATTCTGTCCTGGCGGTGCAATCCGCATGCAGCACTTCACCTCCCCGCAGATCTGTGCTCAGATCGATGCATTCCTTCTTGAAGGGGGCGAACAGTAATGGCTGACGAGAACTGGAATCCGAAAATTATCGCAATCATCTGTAACTGGTGTTCCTATGCAGGGGCAGACCTGGCCGGTGGTGCCCGTATCCAGTACCCTCCTGACATCCGCGCAATCCGTGTCATGTGTACCGGACGTGTGGACCCGCTTTTCATCATGAAGGCGTTTCAGGACGGTGCCGACGGGATGCTCATCTCCGGATGTCACTTTGGTGACTGCCACTACCTTGAGGGTAATTACAAGTGCGCCAAGCGTATGTTCCTCGTGAAAAATGTCCTCAAAAACATTGGTCTCAACGACAAGCGTCTCCGTATGACCTTCGTCTCCGCATCCGAGGGTGCAAAATGGGGTATGGTTATGGAAGACGTTGTCAAAACGGTCAAAGAGCTCGGCCCCAGCCCATTGTCGGAGTACCAGAAGTAATCCCGAAATTGGAGATGAGGTTGTGCCAGAAATAGAGATTAACCTGATTTCAGGTCGTACGATTGACCAGGGCGTCAGTATGGAAAACGGCAAGGAAAAACTTGCCTACCGTAACGCCTGTGGTATAATCGAGCTCGATGACGTGGAGTTCAAAAAACTCGGTGCTTACCGGAATACGAACGTCCGTGTCACGAGCGAATATGGGAGCGTCATTGTCAAGGCGATCCAGGCGACCCAGGGTCCACACCCTGGTCTCGGCTGGATCCCTATGGGACCATGGGCGAATGCAGTTGTTAACCCCAACACATACTCCACCGGTATGCCTACATTCAAGGGCACCCCCGTGAAGGTTGAGGTTGCTTCTGATGAGCCGGTCCTTGATGCGATTGCGCTCATTACGCAGGAGTGCTTATAGGCAGGTGGGAAATTTGGCTAAAATTGTAACAGACGTCGTATGCCCGTTCTGTGGTACGCTCTGTGATGACCTTGAGGTCGCACTTGATGACAGCGGCGAAAAGATCCTTGAGGTCTATAACGCATGTGCCATCGGTGCAACGAAGTTCCTCCACTCACAGGCAGAAGACCGTCTTACCCGCCCACAGATGAAGCAGGAAGACGGCTCCTGGAAAGAAGTCACCTATGATGAGGCAGCAGACTATACCGCACATATGCTTGTCGATGCGAAAAAGCCGTTGATGTACGGCTGGTCCTCGACGAGCTGCAGTGCACAGTCCATCGGTTCCGAACTCGGTGAAGAGGTCGGTGCGTGCATGGATAACACCGCAACCGTGTGCCACGGATCGACCCTGATTGCTGTGCAGGACGTTGGTGTCCCGTCGGCAACCCTCGGTGAAATTGCAAACCGTGCAGACCGCGTGGTCTTCTGGGGATGCAACCCGGCACACGCGCACCCGCGTCACATGTCGCGGTACTCGATCTTCCCCCGCGGATTTTTCACCGGCAAGGGGTCCAAGTCGAGAAAGATGGTCGTCGTCGACCCGCGCCGGACGGACACCGCCAAGATGGCTGATATCCACCTCCAGCTTGAGCAGGGACGCGACTACGAACTTCTCAGTGCAATTCGTGTCGCCATCCGTGGCGAGAAACTCCCGGAGACCGTTGCAGGCATTCCGGCTGAGACGATTTACGAAGTCGCCGACACACTCAAGTCAGGTAGATTTTCGGTCATCTTCTTCGGTATGGGTGTAACCCACTCACTCGGGAAGAATCACAACATCGATATCGCTATCGCGGTCACCCGTGACCTGAATGACTACACGAAGGCTGCCATCATTCCGATGCGTGGCCATTACAACGTCACAGGGTCCGGCCAGGTATGGGGATGGCAGTTCGGGTTCCCGTTCTGTATCGACCTGAGCCGTGGATTCGCCCGGTACAACCCGGGTGACTCGTCATCGAATGATCTTCTCATTCGCGATGAGGTCGATGCGGCCTTTGTCCTGGGCAGTGATCCCGGGGCACACTTCCCGGTCGGATCGGTAAAGAAGATCGCTCAGCTTCCGTCGGTCTGTATCGACCCGCACATCACGCCTACCTCAGCCGTCTCGAAACTCCACGTTCCTGTGGCGTTCGTCGGTGTTGAAGTAGGTGGGTGTGCCTATCGTATGGACAATGTCCCGATCGAGACCCGGAAAGTTGTCGAACCGCCCGAGGGCATGCTCACGGATGAGGAATTCCTGACCATGGTCCTGAAACGTGTCAAAGAGATTAAGGGAGCAGCGTAACCATGGCAGATTATATTATCAGAAACGGTTTCGTCTACGATCCGATTCTTGGCATCAACGGTGACATCATGGATGTTGCCGTCAAAGACGGCAAAATTGTCGATGCAGGCGATGTCACGAAGGCAACCGAGATCGATGCATCCGGTATGACCGTCATGGCTGCCGCTGTGGATATCCACGCCCATGTAGCAGGCCCCAAGGTCAATGTCGGCCGCAACTTCCGCCCAGAAGACAAGCTCTTCCATGGAGTTGCCGGTTCCGGTGTCAAGAGGATGGAGGCTGGGTTCTCCGTTCCTACCGTGATCCGGACGGGGTATCTGTATGCACGGATGGGATTCGGCTTCTCTATGGAAGCTGCGATGCCTCCCCTGTATGCACGCCACACCCATGAGGAGATCGTCGACACCCCGATCATCGATCAGGGTGCACTCCCCGTGTTCGGGAACAACTGGTTTGTTCTTGAATACATCAAGGAGAATGAAGTTGAGAACACCGCAGCATACATCGCCTGGCTCCTTGCACAGACCAAGGGCTATGGTGTGAAGTGTGTGAACCCGGGTGGCACAGAGTCCTGGGGATGGGGTATGAACTGTGAGACGGTCGACGATGTCGTTCCGTACTTTGACGTTACCCCGCGCCAGATCGTCGACGGCCTCATCGCTGCAAACGAGATGCTCGGCCTTCCCCACTGTATGCACGTGCACGGCAACTCTCTCGGAGAGCCTGGCAACTACGGTGTGACGCTTGACACGCTCAAGATTGCCGAAGGTCACAAGCCAAACAACGAGTTCGGTCGTGAATCGGTGCTCCACCACACTCACCTGCAGTTCCACTGCTACGGTGGTGAGAGCTATGCCTCCAAGTCCTTTGAATCCAAGTCAAAGGAAGTCATGGACTACGTCAACTCGACCGACAACATCACCTTTGACCTTGGTGTCGTGACCCTTGACGAGACGACCACGATGACTGCGGACGGTCCATTTGAGTTCCACCTCTCACACATGAACCACCTGAAGTGGGCAAACACCGATGTGGAGCTTGAGACCGCTGCCGGTATTGTGCCGTTCATCTACAACCCGAAGACCTTCATCGCCGGTGCCCAGTGGGCAATCGGTCTTGAACTCGGACTGATGGTCAAGGACCCGATGAAAGCCTACATCACGACCGATGCACCCAATGCAGGTCCGCTGATGCGCTACCCGCGTGTCTACAAGTGGCTCATGAGTGCAAAGGCACGTGAGGATATGCTCGACAACACACTCAAGTACGGCGATTCAATCCGTGACCGATGTTACATCGGCGAGCTCGACCGTGAGATCTCACTGTATGAGCTTGCAATGATGACCCGTGCCGGGCCGGCCAAGACGCTCGGTCTCTCACATATGTTCGGTTCACTGAAGGCTGGTCTTGAGGGAGACATTGCTGTCTATCCATACAACCCCGAGTCTGACACCGATGACCCCGAAAAGATCGAATACGCATTCGGCAACTGTAACACCCTCCTCAAGGGTGGCGAGCTCATCATCAAGGATGGTGAAGTGGTCTCGAACGGCAAGCAGAAGCGTACCTTCTGGGTCAATGCCAAGACAAACGAGAACCCCGTCGTCGAACGCGACATCTCGGAGAAGTTCAAGCGGTACTACACTGTTACCCAGAACAACTATACGGTTGAGGGCCACCACTATCTGCCCAACCCGTATGTCATCGAGGTTGATGCAACGAAGTGAGGTGGATTTGAATGGCAAAGATTACACTTACACCTACCAAAATCCCTGCACTCAGACTTGAGGCCGAAAATATCTCTCCTGATATCTTCGCCGGAAAGTCCAAAGAGGAAATTGCACAACTCCATGTCTTTGTGGGTAAGGAAAGTCAGGCACTTGGTGATTACTTTGAGATTGCCGGTGAAACAGGCAGCACCGCTGCAGACACCACCATTGTCATCAACGGCGATGTCAGCCGGGTCAAATATATCGGTATGAAGATGACTGCCGGTGAGGTCGTCATCAACGGCGACGCTGACATGTATGTCGGCGCCTGGATGACCGGCGGCAAAATCAATGCCAATGGCAGTGTGGATGCATTCTCAGGCCTCGGTATGACCGGCGGCGAGCTTACCATCAAGGGCAATGCAGGCAACTACCTTGGAGCTGCATACCGCGGCGACTGGCGTGGTATGCAGGGCGGCACCATCCGTGTTTCCGGCAACGCAGGCAGCGATATTGGTACATTCATGAGGGGCGGCACCATCATCATTGGCGGCAATGTTGATGTCCACGTCGGTACCCACATGGAAGGCGGCACCATTATCGTCAAGGGCGATGCAAAATCACGCGTTGGCGGCCAGATGGTCAAGGGAGACATTTACGTTTTCGGCGATATCGAAGTTATGATGCCAGGTTTCCAGTACCGGAAAGATGTCGATATCGAAGTAGATGGTACCGAAGGATCGTTTGCCCTGTATGAGGGTGACATGGGCGAGCGCCACGGTAAGAGCAAGGGCGAGACCATCTACGGAAAGCTCTATATGAAATACTAATCCTTTTTTTTCTCATTTCTGATTTCTAAGTAAATGTATCCGAAGAGCCGGAGCTATTGGGAAACCGGCATTTTCTTCTTGAATGGAATGAAAACTCTGGGCATCAGACGAAATCTTCGGCGGGAAGGATGACAGAGAGGAAAAGCAGTACGGCCGACGCATCAGGTGAGCACAGGCGGCTTATCATCATCTCTGTTGTTCTTGGCGTTGTCATTGGGTTTGGTACCCTGATATTTTTCTGGGGAATGGCTGTTGCCGTTGATTTTTTTATGAATGCCATCATCGGCATTAACCTGCCCTCCCCGGGACAGAGCCTCGAGAGCATCTCGGGCTGGAAGGCTCCGGAAAGCATTCTTCTTCTCCTGCCGGTGATCACCCTCGGTGGCCTTGCCTCCGGGTATATCGTGTGGCGGTTTTGTCCCGAGGCAGAGGGGGCGGGAACCGATGCGGCAATCAGCAGCTATCATAATGAGGGGAGAATCCGGTGGCGTGTCCCGCTCGTCAAGGGCATCGGTTCGATTCTTACCATTGCAACCGGGGGGAGCGGCGGAAGGCTCGGGCCGGTCGGGCAGATCTCGGCCGGATTCGGGTCCATGGTGGCCGATGCATTCGGTCTCTCGGAAAAGGAACGCCGCATCATCATCGCGGCGGGGTTCGGGGCTGGGATTGCCACGATATTCAAGGCCCCCCTCGGAGGTGCGGTTCTCTGTGGTGAGATCCTGTACCGTCATGATTTCGAATCCGAGGTGCTCATTCCTGCCTTTCTCTCGTCCATTGTCGGTTATTCCATCTTTGGATATTTCGTCGGGTACACCCCGATATTTGCGACAGCGGAGATGTACTGGACCTATGCCCAAATCCCGTTCTTCATCGGTGCCGGGGCGGTGACCGGCCTGATGGGGCTGCTCTATATCAGGATGTATGCATCATCCCGTGTCTCGTTTGCAGGATTTTTTGAGTCACATAATCTTCCCGTCTTCCTGAAACCCGCTGCAGGTGCCTTTATGGTCGGGGTCTTCGTCCTTGGACTCAGTATTCTTTCACCACAGACGTTTCTTGCGGGCATTGCAAGTCTCGGGACAGGATATGGGGCACTGCAGATGATCATCTATACCATGATTCCCCTCTCCGCCCTTCTTCTCATTCCCTTTACGAAGGTGATTACCACCTCCCTTACGATAGGCTCAGGGGGGAGTGGTGGGGTATTTGGCCCGGCACTGGTGATCGGCGCTGCCACCGGAGGGGCGTTCGGAACCCTTCTTCATCTCCTGTTGCCGGCGTATGTTCCGGCGGCATCCATTCCCGCCTTTGCCATCGTGGGCATGATATCTCTGTTCGGTGGGATTTCCCATGCCCCGGTGGCAGTGCTGATCATGATAGTGGAGATGACCGGGAATCTCTCCCTCTTTGTACCGGCGATGGCCGCAGTTACGATATCTTCCATCATCACCTGGGACTCATCCATCTTTTTTGCCCAGGTGGAGGATCGTGCACGCTCACCTGCCCATCGCGGTGACTACCGGATTGATATCCTGCGTGATATCGGCGTTGCCGGTGCGATGATCATGGGAGATGACGTGATCACGGTTACGACGGATATGGGAACCCGGGATGTGCTGGAAATCATCGAACGGACCGGGCATACGGGATATCCGGTGACTGAGGAAGGAAGGCTGGTGGGTATCGTCACCATCGGGGATCTCCGGAGCGAGAAGTCCTCTGATCAACAGTCACTGACCGTCCGGGACTGCATGACCGTACCTGTCCTTACCCTTTCCACCGGTGACACGCTCGAAGATGCAGTCCTTCTGATGACCGGGAAAAACATTCACCATATTCCGGTGGTCTTTTCCAATGAGGAGGACCGGATTGCAGGACTCCTGACATCGACGGATATTATGCGGGCCTACGCAAAGGCCCTGCATTCGGAAGTTGGGGACTAGGAAGCGAGGGTGTCCCGTGACGGTGCAGACCCAATTCTTGTTTATGAACCCTGATTGCACCGTTTATAGCATCAAACCGATGATTTATGCGATCAGCTCAGGTTTTTTACCGCCGGGTCATTGTCGCAGCCTCTATTACCCTCAAGGTCATAACTGGTGACCAATGAAACTGGTGACAACTGGCATAGACGCACTTCCCGGC
>JBFFLM010000026.1:0-9560 GCA_041554835.1 Methanogenium sp. | reverse complement strand
ATTATACAAAAAGAAGACCGCACCCTTCGACTCTCATATGTCACTTCTCCATCCACCCTCACTCCTTCAACGTTTGGGGTTCCGGAACCGGTTCACTGTGAAGAACCTGCAAACGCATCCACTATCGAAGTTGCCATCGTCCCTCTGATCGGGTTCGACAGGCAGGGGAACAGAATCGGATACGGGGCAGGCTACTATGACCGTTTCTTCTCCGACCATCCGGGCATTCCCTCCATAGGCCTGGCGTTCTCAGTCCAGGAATGTCCACAGATCCCGACAGAACGCTTTGACCATCGGCTCGACTACATCGTCACCGAACGGGAAATCATCCACATACAGGACGACTGAAAACCTAAAGGCCGTTATATTGGTTTAACAACCGGGCCGGTCCATCCATTTTTTTATCATCCCTCATGCACCAGGGCCTGGACCTATGCGTCCGGAAACAGAAATCATTATATAATGTTGGACGTTTACTAATGGTAAATATAACTCTTGGAGGTCACTATCAATGTCATCACCCACATCACCTGAAGTAACAGTTAAGGAAGCCGCCCATGAAGATGCCGGAAGGGGAATTGCCCGCCTCTCTACGGATGTTATGGGAGCTCTCGGCCTGAGAAGCGGCGACGTTATTGAGAGTGAAGGCCGGGAAAAGGCAGCAGCAATCGTATGGCCGGGATTTGGAGAAGACCGCGGCCGGGATATACTCAGGATTGACGGTAACATCAGGAGCAACGCCCGTGTCGGTATTGATGAAAAGGTCACCATCCGGCGCGCCGAGGTCAAAGAAGCAACCAAACTTGTCATCCAGCCGACCCACCCCGTACGTCTCAGTGGCTTCGAGCAGAGCTTTGCGCGCCTTGTTGCCGGCCGGCCGGTCGTCGAAGGACAGCAGTTCCGGGTGGCACTCCTCGGGACGACACTCACCTTTGTGATTACAAAACTCTCCCCGAAAGGGGTTGCCATCGTCACCCCCAACACCGAGATCGAGCTCAGAGAAGAGGTGTATAAGCCGGAAGAGGCCAAGAAAAAAGGCAAAGAACTTGCGGATGTCCACTACGAGGATATAGGCGGTCTGGGACGTGAACTCGACCAGGTACGGGAGATGATCGAACTCCCCCTGAGGCACCCGGAAATCTTCGAGCGTCTGGGTATTGAGCCTCCAAAAGGAGTGTTGCTCTACGGCCCTCCGGGAACTGGAAAGACCCTCATTGCCAAAGCTGTGGCAAATGAAGTCGACGCTCACTTCATTACCCTCTCAGGCCCCGAAATCATGAGCAAATACTACGGGGAATCTGAGGGTAAACTCAGGGAGGTGTTTGAGGAGGCCCAGGAAAACGCACCCACAATCATCTTCATCGATGAGATCGACTCCATCGCACCGAAACGGGCAGAGACCAAAGGGGAAGTGGAGCAGCGCATTGTCGCCCAGCTTCTTGCGCTCATGGACGGCCTGAAGGGTCGGGGGGAAGTCATCGTCATCGCAGCCACGAATATGCCGGACAGTATTGACCCGGCACTGAGGCGGGGAGGACGATTCGACCGCGAGATCGAGATCGGCATTCCGGATAAGAAAGGCAGGCTGGAGATATTCCAGGTCCATACCCGGGGTGTTCCCCTTGACCTTGAGAAAGTCACGCTTACCGAGGACGATCGGGAAGGGGGCGAAGAGAGTGAACGCGGCAGTGAGGAACTGAAGAGAAAGAAATTCCTCGAACCCTACGCGGGAAGTACACATGGCTTTGTCGGTGCCGACATTGCCCTCCTTGTCAAGGAGGCGGCGATGCATGCTCTCAGAAAAAGCATTCAGGGTCTGAACCTCGATGAGGAGATCCCCCTTGATGTCATCGAGGATCTCAAAGTGACAAAGGCGAACTTTGACGCTGCACTTGCAAGTGTCGAACCATCCGCCATGCGGGAGGTTCTGGTCGAGATCCCGGATGTCACATGGGAAGATGTCGGAGGCCTCGAAGAAGTCAAGGCAGAACTTACTGAAGCCATCGAATGGCCGCTGAAGTATCCGGAGGTCTTTGAACAGCTCGACACCAAACCACCCTCCGGGATCCTTCTCTTCGGGCCGCCCGGCACCGGTAAGACCCTCCTTGCAAAGGCGGTGGCCAACCAGAGCGAGTGTAATTTTATCTCGGTGAAAGGCCCCGAACTTCTCTCAAAATGGGTGGGGGAATCCGAAAAGGGCGTACGTGATATCTTCAGAAAGGCTCGTCAGGCCGCACCTTCCATCATATTCTTCGACGAGATAGACTCCCTCCTCCCGAAGAGAGGAAGCTACGAAGGTTCATCTCATGTGACGGAAAGTGTCGTCTCCCAGATTCTTACCGAGCTTGACGGCCTTGAGGAACTCTCGAACGTGACCATCCTCGGTGCAACCAACCGGCCGGACATGCTCGATGAAGCCATGATGCGGCCGGGCCGGTTTGACCGCGTTATCTACGTACCTCCCCCCGATGCCGACGCACGCAGGAAGATCTTCGCTGTCTACCTCGGTGATGCGAAGGACATCCTCACCGGGGACATTAATGTTGATAGCCTGGTCGCCCGGACGGAGGGATACGTCGGTGCAGACATCGAAGCGCTCGTCAGGGAGGCAAAACTCGGAGCAATGCGCGAGTTCATTGAAACGATGGCGGGCAAAAATCCCCATGAATGGAATGAGGCCCTAACCAATGTGAGGGTTACCCGGGCCCATTTCGAGAAAGCCCTGAAGAAGGTGACTGCCACCCTTGACCGCGAGGCGGTCGAGAGAAGTGAACGCAGGGCATGGCCGTTTCTTTACAACGAGGAGGAGCGCGGCGTTCTTGAGAAGGCGGCATCCGTACTTGCCAGGGCAGAGTATGGCCATGAAGATGATGAAAAAGTACAGACGGGGGAAAAAGAGCTCAGAAAGGCAACCTTTGCAGCCCGGAAGGACTTCGAAGAGATCAGGAAGAGAACAGGAAGTCTTGAGACCCTTCTGACCTGAACTTATCAGCAGCAGACACTTTCACACCCAGAGACATGACAGCAGACACTCAGGACGACAATTTCACAGAACTGGCCGAGGCAATCAGAAAACTTATCGAGGAGGCAGTCAGGAACGGGGCGTTCCCGCCGGCGGGCTTTTCCATAACCCTCGCAGGACCCGGCGTCTCTGACTCCCAGGGAGATGGAGACGACGCTCTCACCCCTCGCCGGGTAACGAAGCCCGGAATGGAGGTGCTGGAATCCCTCGAAACCCGTTACATCACCACGGAACTTCCCGGCGTCGAGCCAGAGGACATACACTTTGCCGTCAGCGGTTCAGAGCTTCACCTCATTGCCGAGGCGCAGGAGAGGACCTTCAGAAAGATCATCCCACTCGAGGGGGTCGACCCGGACACACTCCAATACACTTTCAGGAACGGCATTCTTGAATTTTCCCTCCGGAAGACCACCGGAACAGCAGCAAATATCGCAGGAAAATCCTGATTTTTCCATTATTTTTCTTTGCGACAGCACCTGAAAGGATAGTTTGATTATCTGTCGGGATTACCGGATTACCATGACGACCCTGCGGCAGTATCTGGACAGCACCGCGTGTGAAGAACCACTCAGGGACCTCATCGAACTGATAGCCTACCAGGCAATTCCAATTCGTGAAGCGTTCATTGAGAATCAGTCCTATGCCGGTACCGAGAATGTATATGGAGAAGAACAGGCTGCGATGGATACCTGGGCGGACCGCCATCTCATCCATGTCCTGGGCGAATCGGGTTTTGTTAAGGCAATTGCATCGGAGGAACAGGAGGATGTTATTCTCTTCCCCGATGCGATGGGCGATTATTCCGTGGTCATGGACCCCCTTGACGGCTCATCACTTATCCAGGTAAACCTTGCCGTTGGCACCATCATCGGCATTTACCCCGGGGGCAATGCCCTGAGAAAAGGTGAGGAACTGGCAGCGGCGCTCTATCTGCTCTACGGTCCGATGACCGTGCTCACCCTGACGGTGGGCGAGGGGGTATGCACATTTGCGCTGAACAAGGAGGGGATGTACGTCCTCATGGAAAAAGACATCCGCATGCCTGAAGGGAAACTCTACGGAACCGGCGGGCTGAAAAATGAGTGGCCGCAGGATCATTCGGAATTCATCTCCCTGTGTGAACAGCTGGGAGGAAAGATCCGGTATTCAGGGTCGTTTGTTGCAGATTTCCACCAGATTCTCAAATATGGCGGCATCTACTGTTACCCAGCGCTCAACGGCAAGCCGTCCGGCAAGCTCAGGCTGGTGTATGAAGCAAATCCGATAGGATTTATCGCAGCGCAGGCTGGCGGGGCGATCACCGATGGGAGGCGAAATCTTTTGGAGGTTCAGCCGGAAAAACCGGACCACAGGACACCTATTTATGTTGGCAGCAAGCGGATGATCGATCTGGTGCATTCATGTATGAAATCCCTCTGATAGTGCAGGGGCAGGGGATGTGTGAGAGAAAAAAACTTAATTATCTTTTAACACCACATAACAGAAGATGGTAAACAGCATTGTTCTCCCGATCAAAAAAGTCTTCGCTCTGGTTGATTCTCAGATTATTGTCGAAATAAAGGACGATGCGCGTATAATGAAGGGGCGCCTGGTCGCGGTGGACGAACACCTGAATGTACAGATGGACCAGACCACGGAGTATGTTGACGGTCAGCGGGGACGCACCCTTGGAACCGTTGTTATCCGCGGCAGCAATATCCTGACTATTGCACCGGAACTCTGAATGTCATATGCCTGAACTTGCAGAAGAAGCCCTCAAGGTTATACAGTCACACCCTGATGGAGTGCTCCAGAGTGAACTATGGAAACTCCTTGATATTGACAGCCGCAAATGCTCACGGGTGGTAAAAAAACTCGTGGACGATGAGCTTGTGGAACGTATCGAATATCGAAAAGACGGGATAAAAACCTACGTCATAAAGGCGAAGAAGCCCGCAGTCGACCCCTCACTCCTGCTCGCAGGCGGTGAACTTCTCCCCTGTATCTGCTGTGAGGAAGAATGCGAGGTCCATACCTGCCCGTATCTCCTCGACTGGATTTACCAACTGGCAATCGAAGAGTTTGAAGAATAAATTTTATTTTATCCTTCAAAGAGTTAGAAGAATAAATTTTATTTTATCCTTCAAAGAGTTAGAAGAATAAATTTTTATTTTTTCCTTCAACGACTTGGATGACAGGAAAAATATCGTCTTCAATGAGTCCGAAGAAGAGAAAAGATAAACCATTCTTCATCCAATCATATTTTCTGTGAATATCCATCGGGAGCGGGCAGCATCACAGGTTGAAGCGACGCTCATTCTTGTTGCCATTACGGTCATCCTCGCCCTGCTTCTGTTTCTGGCGCTCCCCGTTCATTTCCCCGAATTGAGCGTTCCTGAGGAGTCGCCGGCCATCTTTGCGATCACAATGATCAGAAGCAGTCCACCCGACTTTGAAAGCAGAATCTACCTGAGAAATGAAGGGGACGAGGCATTTCCCAATGCTCCGCTCTGTGCTGAAATTTATCTCGACGGACAGCGACTGCCCTGCGTTATCAAAACACTTCATACCCATGATTTCATCTCGACCCACCATTATGGGGTGCAGACCCTCAAGGGGCCCGGAGGGCAGGACGCCACATGGAGGCCTAAGGAAATGCTCCGGATTGATCTTAGCGACGGCACCATCCACCCGGGGGATGTCGTAGGTGTGGAGATCCTGATGGCAGAGGATGGCTCTGTCATCTCAAGGGATATGGCCACGGCCTGATTCTTCAAAAACGGCAGCGATCTATACTATAATTATTCTTAAAAGGTAATCCTGAGGCAGGATGCAGGTAAATTTCAAACGGTACGGCCTCTACCTCGTGCGATGGCAACTCTCCACCCCTATTCTTGCCGGTGTCGGGATAGTCCTGGTTTCGATGGGTCAATTGGCTTCAGCCATCATTGCGAACCTTATTGGAGGGTTGATTTTTTTCTGGGTCGACCAATTCATTTTCACGTCCCATACCCTCGATTCCCAGTGGGAGGTGAAGGAGAATATCACCTGTGTTGATTGTGGGAAGACAGCACGGGGATACCGTCTGGTGCGGACAAAGGACTATGACCGAACAGATGATCCTGAGCCCGAATTCAGGTGCGAAGAATGTTCGATCAAAAAGTCAGGTGAGCTGAAAGAACAGGGATTTCATCATTAATCCTTCATTTTTATGCAGTTTATGGACCTGATATATAAAAGGTCTTATGAATGAGAATATCAAATTGATAGGATAATGGCTATTGATCGTGATCAGGTCTGTGTCTTTATTCCGACCCTGAACGAGGAGCCGACCATCGGCAACCTCGTGCAGGAATTCATGGAGATGGGGTATCCCCACGTCTTCGTAATGGACGGAAACAGCTCGGATAATACCCTGGAGGTTGCCCGTGCGGCGGGCGCCGAAGTCACGATCCAGGAGGGCAAGGGAAAAGGTGCGGCAATCATCGAAAGTGTCGGGCTCTTCACCCGCCCCTATATCCTCATGCTTGACGGCGATGGGACCTATCTTCCCGAAGATGCTGATAAAATGGTGGCCCCGCTCTTTGAAGGATATGATCATGTGATCGGCAATCGCCTAATCGCACCCGACAAGGACGCGTTGTCCCGTCTCAACCTCTTCGGAAACCGCATCATAAACGAGATGTTCAGGATTGTTCACGGCCGGCATCTCGGAGATATCCTTTCGGGGTATCGCGCCTTCACCCTCGAAGGGATGCGGGAGATGAGACTGACCGAACCCGGTTTTGTTATTGAAACCGAGATGGCCGTCGAGTCGCTGCGCAATGAACAAAAAATCGACATAGTTCCGGTGAGCTATGTCAGCCGCCCGGGGACAGCCACAAAACTTCGTCCCTTCCATGACGGAGGAAAGATCATCACAGCCCTGTACCGGCTTGCCAGGAGAAATAACCCTCTCTTCTATTTTGGCCTTATCGGGGGATTAATTACCTTTTTTGGCCTTATTACCGGTATTTATGTGGTCTGGGAATGGCTCAACGGTATTGAGCATATCCCACTGACGATTCTGACAGCCCTTCTCATCATGGGCGGCATTCAGGTCTTCATGTTCGGCATTCTGAGTGACATCATCTATGCAAACCAGCAGGAACTC
This sequence comes from Methanogenium sp., assembly GCA_041554835.1. GTDB lineage: Archaea > Halobacteriota > Methanomicrobia > Methanomicrobiales > Methanomicrobiaceae > Methanovulcanius. Next base: position 2,406 of record JBFFLM010000026.1, on the reverse strand, counting down.
AGAAACGAAATCCAGAACCTGCAGCATGAACGGTCTCAGAACGAACGCCGGTAATACAACACCTTCGCGGCATGCTCGGTGATGGCCGTCAGAAGATAGGCCTTCTCCAGTGACTGTGCACACGCAAAGGTCCCATGTCCACGGGCAATAACCACCGGCGAAATTCGGGATTTTTCCCCGACGCTCTCTGCCAGCGTTTGGGTGCCGGGCTCGCCTTCCGCAACGGGAATGGACGGCAGAAACATCTTGCCTTCACTATCGATTGGGACGATTGCATCGCCCCCAAATGATGCCGCGACAGCAAAGGGCGGATGTGCATGGACAATTGCTGTACCATCCGTCATTTCATAGATCTTCTGGTGAACACGGTATTCGCTCGATGCTCCCGTCCCAGCCCCTCTTATCCGGGAGACATAGGCAAGCTCCCCGGGGTTGTCCAGAAAAGAACCGCTAGCGGTGATATAAAAGCCATCGTCAGACCTAACGCTCATATTCCCGAAGTTTCCGCTCAGGAGGCCTTCCTGTATGAGCCTCTTTCCTATTCTTTTAAATTCCGGATCCTGCATTCTTCGCACCTCCTGCGTGCACACATCTCTTTGGCGTATTCCACGAACCAGGCATGACACTGCCGGTGCGCATAGTTATCGGGAGGGAGAACTGACTCGAAAAGGGATTTCAGCTCTTCTCCCTGTTCATCAATTCCCGCGCATGCGCAGATGCGGTGGGTGTATGCATCGATGACGAATGAAGGGCGCAAAAATCCATAGCAGAGTATACTGTCAGCCGTCTCCGGACCGACCCCCTTGATTCCAAGGAGAAACCCACGCAGCATATCGGTCTCCATCTCCTCAAGGGCATCGATCCCGCCCGCCTGCTGTACGGAGGAGGCAAAGGCCTTCAGGCGCTGCGTTTTTATCCTGAAAAATCCCGTACACCGGATTGCATCTTCGATATCCGCATCGGGCGCCGCCACGAGTCCTTCGAGAGAACAGATCTCTCTGTCCCTCAGATGATCAAGGGCTTTTTCCACATTCTCCCAGCGTGTCTGCTGGGTAAGGACTGCCCCAATCATAACCTCCTCGGGGCATCCGGGCCACCATGCGATTTCCCCGTACCGGCATTCAAGGTCATCGATAATGCCCTTCGCCTTTTGTACAGATAACGATGCCATGTCGGCCAAAATGAAATTATTGTAAGGGTTCAAGGAGTTTTTTCAGAGTCTCAGCCGGGGTGACACCTTCAAGGCGCTCCTTGACTTCACCATCTTTTTCGATAACAAGGGTCGGAACAACCTGGATTCCGTACTTGCGGGCAAGATCCATGTTCTGATCGACATCAATTTTCTTAATCTCGACGGCGTCTCCGATCATTTCCTTTAGCTTTTCAAGTTCGGGCGTCTGCAACTTGCACGGACCGCACCAGACAGCGTAAAAATCCATCAGCACTGGTTTTGCCATGAGGTTTCCTCACCACTTGTTCGGCGAAAAGAGGTATAAGTATTTTGGATAGGGGATTGCCCCCATGTCCTCAGGATTTTTCTTTTGGGTTGCGGGAAAGGATTGCCATAATAATCTTGCCATAAGCAGGACGCGTCACCAGAACACCGATGAGCACACCAAGGATGGTGATGATGGCAAATCCTTTCAGGTTTGCAAGGTCCATAAGAGCGAGCGGGAGCATCGCAATGATTGTCGTCAGTGCCGAGACCATGATAATACCGAGGGCACGATCGAACCGCTTCATGTAGAGCGTCTGAGACGGCACCCTTCCTTCATGCAGTACCTCGTCGGTGATGATCACCAGCTGATCGATACCGGTGCCCAGTACCGCTATCAGACCGGCAATACTTGCAAGGTCCAGCTGCTGGAGATAGACCGCAATGCCAAGAAGAATGATGATCTCGGCAATGTTCGTTCCGATCATCGGCAGCACGATTGCAGGTTCACGGTACCAGTAATATACCAGTGCCGCAACACCCGCAAGGGCAAAGATACCGGCAATCACGACCATGAACTTGAAATAGTCACCGAGTGTCGCCGGGACCGTACCGGACCCTGCGATGTTCACATCGACCGGGAGTGCTCCTGCCCTGAGATGAATTTCAAGGGTCTTCGCCTCTTCAAGACCTTCATCGCCGGCTCCGGTGGTGGCACGAAGCTCGCGTACAGGGGTTGCCTGCAGCTGGGCAGCAAGCTCCGGATTCAGGCTGGCACTATAGACCACTTCATCGTCCAGCAACATCATGATCGGATGAGCCTCAGGATTTGATGTTGCCCCATTTATAATCCCTTTATTGATTAAATCCTTAAACTCCTGGTCTAGATAATCTCTTTCTATAAAATCCGCCCACAAGGAAAACTTCAAATCTTTCATATACATACATCAACCTATTAAATACTTTTTCCT
>JBFFLM010000025.1:0-9758 GCA_041554835.1 Methanogenium sp. | reverse complement strand
CAGCCATCCGGTAATGAGGAGGCCGCTCAGGAGACCCACATTGAGGGCGGCAAAATAATAGCCCGCGAGCAAACGGCTGTCCGGCTGCATATTGACCCACGAGAGCGCGGACGCAACGAAAAAACCGGCTCCTATCCCTTCAAGCCCCCGTGCCGCAATCACCACCAACGGGCTGTCGGGAACCAGAAAAATGAGTGCCCCTGGTATCACGGTCAGGAGAAGACCACCCTGGATGCACCGCTTCGTTCCATACCGGTCACCGAGGATGCCGGCCGGGATGACCGAGAGAAATGCGCCGAAAAAGTATGCGGAGAAGATTAGGCCCTGCACCGAAGGCGCTTCGGACGCAAAAAAGGGAAGAATGGGGACAACGGCGTTGGACAGCGCCATCACGGTAAATACACCGATGATCAGTGATATGCGCTGTTTCACCGCGTCAGACCCCCGGAATTCCCGTCGGCACCCGCCCCATCTCCTTATACCATCCGGTAGGTTTCCAGATTCATCGGGGCTGCCGTCTGGATATGATACCGCTTGTAGATGGAGGATGCCAGATCGATCGTGCTCTTTTCATCGCCGTGGATGGTGAAGATCTTCTCCGGCCGGGGCTGGAGGTGATTGACATACGCCATCAGCTGCTTTCTGTCAGAATGCCCGGAGAACCCGTCGACCGTCTCAATCTCAAGGTTGACCACAATCGTCTCCCTTCTCCCGAGGGGGATCTCCTTCCATCCCTTCTGAATTCTGCGGCCGAGCGTCCCGTCTGCCTGGTATCCGACAAATACCAGCATGTTCTTCTCCTCCGGCGCAAGTGCCCGGAGATACTCCATGACCGGACCGCCGCTCAGCATGCCGCTGGTGGTGATGATAATGCAGGGGTCACCCTCAATGACCCGTTGCCTGAGGTCCGGTGAATCCACCTGTTCGAAACATTCCGCCAGGAACGGGTTCATTCCCTCACGGAAGATCTGGGTCCGAAGGTCAGGATTCAGGTACTCCGGATAGGTCGTGTGGATGGCCGTTGCCTCCTTGATCATGCCGTCGAGATAGACCTTGACATTCGGGATCTTTTCGAGCCGGATGCCTTCCTCCAGCGCCAGCATGACTTCCTGGGAACGCCCGACGGCAAACGCGGGGATAATGACCTTTCCGCCCCGGTTGATCGTCGTGTTCACATAGTCATAGAGTTTCTGCTCGGCTTCCTTGCGGGAGGGCTGGTTATCGTTCGACCCTCCATAGGTGCTCTCCATGAATATTGCCTCAAGGCGCGGGAACTGGACCGTGGCCGGTCCGAAGAGACGGGTCTTGCCATAGTTGAAATCACCGGTAAAGGCGATGTTATAGAGGCCGTCGCCCACATGGAAATGGCAGATGGCCGACCCGAGGATGTGCCCTGCATTGTGGTAGGTCAGTTTAATATCCGGTGCGATGTCGGTGACACTCCCGTAATTCAGGGTGATTGAGTGCTGGAGATACTTCTGGACTTCCTTTGACGAATAGGGGACTGTCCCGGTTTCCTTATTGACCACATCGAGATAATCGAGCTGCAGCATCGCCGAGAGATCCCGGGTTGCCGGCGTGCTGTAGACCGGACCGTCGTAGCCGTATTTGAAGAGGAGCGGCACCATTGCACAGTGGTCCAGGTGGGCATGCGTCAGGACCACCGCATCGAGCGTATTGAGCGGGTAGATCTCGGGCACATACAGGTAGGGATACCCTTCCGTTATCGACCCCGGCTTTTCACCACAGTCGATGAGAATCTTGCTTTCGGGGGTGGTGAGAAGAAATGCCGCACGACCTACCTCACGACAGCACCCGAGCGTGGTGACACGGACCCATTTATCCTTACTGGTGACATCCCGGTGAATCCGCCTTCCGATTCTTCTGAGAAACTCCTTTCTTTCATCCTTCACGGACCGGAGGTACTGGCGGATATCCTTCACCGTCTTGCTCTCTATCGGAGGAGTCCGCACCACCTTTGCCGTCCAGCCGATTTCCCGCGTAATGTCCCTGAGCGTCGAACCGTTTTTCCCGATGACAACACCGGGTTTTTCCGCCTCTACGATCACCTCGCCGGTATCCGGATCAAAGAAGAGATCCGTAATGCCGGCATTGTCGGGAACCACACTACGGATTTTGCCTGCTGCAAGTTCAGGGTCTTCCAGAATATTGGGGCGGACCACGATACGCTTTCTCAAATCCCGGGCCAGAATCTTGATGAGATCCGCCTCCTCGGCAAATCTCTTGGGATCATCGGTATAGATGACCAGTTCCGGGCCTTCGAATTCAACTTCTGATACGGAAATACCGGCGGGTACCTTCGCGTTGATTTTTTTCTTGAATTCCTCAAGTCGTTCATCAATTAACATTAAAACCGTCCTAAAAAAAGATGCGAAAAAAATTGGGGGATATAGCAGGTTTCAGATACCCTCCTCACTATATTCCTTATATTCCTCTTTGGTGATGACAACAATACAGATAGATTCACCGGATGCCGAATCGCGGCGCATCGCCGATTTCAGTGCTCGTTTTGCAATGTCCACCGCTTCCTCTTCGGACATGTCCTTGGTAAACCTGTCCTCAAGGACACCATAGGCAAACGGCGAACCGGACCCTGTGGCCACAATATCCTCCTCAAGTGAGGCTCCGCCAAGGGCATCGACCGAATAGACGCTCGCCCCGTTCTTATCAAATCCGCCTACAAGGAGCTGGACATAAAACGGGTACATCCGGTTTTGATTGAGCACATTCGAAAGAAGTGTCGCTGCCGCGCCGACCGTCATGGGGCGCCCCCTCCGTATCTCATAGAGAGAACATTCCACCTGCATCAGACGTGCCAGCTGCTGTGCGTCACCAACACCGCCCGCCGTCGTCATTCCGATGCGATCGGCTATCTGATAGACTTTTTTCGCCTTTTTGCTGGCGATCATATTTCCCATCGTGGCCCGGCGTTCAGTAGCAAGAACTACACCATCCTTGAACACGATTCCGACCGTAGGGGTTCCTGTTGTTATTGTCTCAGAAAGTTCTGCCATGTGAAATCCTCCAGCCAAAAGTACACAGTATAAAGGGTGAAAAGCGCTTCAGATATACAATGTACCCTGTTTTCTTAAAGGTATTGGCTCTATCAGGTTCATTCCAACAAAAAACGATAAAGATTGCGGTCTGGGTCAGACCGCATTCGCGGCTTCTTCATTGAGAAGGATCCTGATAAGATCCCTGTCATAGAGCATTGATATCATTTTTCGATCGCCATTGACGACCGGGAGCTGATCAACCCGTGCACGCTTCATCTTCAGCGCACATTCGCTTATTTCCGCATTCAGGGGGACGGCCACGACATCGGTGACCATTGCTTCCTTTACCGGTTTGTTCGGAAGCTGAACCTTGGAGATGCCATACGAGATGGTATGCATATCGCGGATGGACTCCCATGTCCATTCATCATCGTCGGTTCCGTTGGAGAAGTCACTGACTTCCACGCTGTCCTCAATGGATGAATGGCGGATGAGATCCAGTTCAGAGACGATGCCTGTCAACTGGGCATTTTCATTCAGAATCGGCACGGCATCGTACCCTGACATCTCCATGATCCTTCCCACCAGCGGAAGGGGAGTGTTCTCCCAGATGGCAAAGGTATGCGTCAGGAACCGGTTCTTTATATCATCGGTAATCTTCATCTGGGCAATGGCGCCAACGATGTCCGATACACTGATGAGCCCAGCCAGATTTCCGTCTTCAATGACCGGAAGTCTGCGGAAATTATTCTTGGTGAGTATTTCCGCTGCTGCTGCGATGGTGGCATCGGGGGTAATCGTGATGGGGTCCGGGGTCATCAAAAGCCCGAGCTGCATCTCATCCGGCTTTCGAAGAAGATCCTTTCTCGTGATGATTCCGACAAGGACGCCTTCTTTCAGTACAGGAACCCCACTGATACCGGTACGTTTGAGAATTCGAAGAACCTCGTCACGGTTTCCCGGGATCTCGACAGTAACCACATCTGTGGTCATCACCTCACGAACGAAATTTTTGCCTATACTCTCACCACCAGAGTACTGACCGTGCTGTGACGAACGACATGGGCAGAGACACTGCCCAGGAGAATCTGTTCGATATCACTTCTGCCATGAGATCCGATGACAATCAGATCTGCACCGGTTTCTTCGGCGGCATGTATGATCTCAATTCCCGCATGGCCCTCTTTGAAGATGGTATCAACTTTGACGCCAGCCTCTTTCCCGAGGTCTTCGGCATACTCAAAGACATTGTTTCCCTGCTGTTCGAACAGATTCCGGATATATTCCATCTTCTGATCTGCAGGAATGTCTTCAAACATACCGGTTTCAAGCACATAAACGACAGTAAGATCGCTGCCCCATGCCTTCGCTTCTTCAACAGCGACATGAAGGGTCTTACGACTGATATCGGAGCCGTCTACTGCAACCAGTATTTTCTTGTACACGGTCACCTCTCCAAAATTGTCACAATAGTGTATCGAATATCAATTTAAAATAGTTCCTTCAATCGAGAACGAATTTAGTCGATTTACGACTGATTTCGCAATATTTTTAGAGAAAAGCGCATTCCCCCCGGCACCATCGACGGTAAAGAGTTGTGCTTTTCTTTGTTCTTCAATCAAATAGGACGTCCCGGCAAGGGCCGCCCCGGCGGTTGCCATTCTCAGAATCGTCGCCGGGTCGAGACCATACACATAGCTCACAAACGACATCTCCGCCCCCATGTCCGGCTGGACAAACATGACGTTGTCCGTCCCGAGGTACACCTCGCAGCCTGCATCGAGCATCCTGCGGACCGGAGGAAAGTCCCCGGACGACGTAACACCGAGCCGCCAGTTGGACCGCGGGCAGACGGCCACCGGTATCCCTGCATCCGCAATCTGTCGCAGGTGCCGGTCGGTGGCATGCGTACAGTGCACAAGAAGATCGGGTTCACAGGCAATGGCATCCCCTACATCGCGCCCGTCTTTTTCCCCGGCATGCAGGGCGACCATTTTACCGGCACGCCGTGCCTCTGCGACGAGATCGGCCGTCCGGTTCCCGTGTTCACGCACGGATGAGATACCCAGACCATCTGCCACGGCTTCTCCGCCGTCCCTCCCGAAAATTACCACATCCATCCCGCTTCCTTCAAGAGCCTCCGAGAGCGCAGCAACCCCCTCTCTGCCGCCCTCCCTGAAATCCGCAAAGCCGGACGTTCCGGTCCGTTTCATCACATCCACGGTCCCCCGCATCGCATGTATCAGATCGGCCGGGGCGGTCGCTCTCAGCAGCCGGTGTTTCAGCCCGTCGGGAGGGGCGACGAGTTCGGAGAGGGACCCCGGTGCATCGACGTCCATGGCGATGGTATCGGCGATGTGGGTATGGGCATTAAAAAACGCAGGGCAGATCCAGCGGTCGGGACCGGTGGACTTCTGCTCGATATCGGTAATTATCCCATCACGGATGTGGAGAGCCACCCTCTGTTCTTCGAATGATTCACCGATAAGTGCCCTGCCTTCGATCGTATATTCCCCGCCCATTTCTCCGTAACCTCTTATTTATATATCCAAAAAACCAATATTAACTGTATGGCAAAGAAGAGTGGTGGAAGACTCGTATCCTCTGCTGGTCTTGTGACGTATTACGACAGCGAAGACCGCCGGGCAATACAAATCTCTCCGCAATCAGTGATGATCGTTGCCGCGATCATCGGGGTCGCAACAATAATCCTGAATGCATTTCTCTAATGTATCTTTTTTAGCGCCCTGCGCGTAATATCCTCATCCGGCGTGAAGTACAGCGAGTCATGGCCTTCCCATACGGGAACATTCCTGCAGATGACCGCCGGGACACCGCGGTGGCTCTCCCCCATCACAAAATTCGCAATCCCGGCAATCTCATCCACCACCGCTTCTTCGGTGATTTCAAGAACTCTCCCGAAGAGATCCGTATCTCCGCGATAATCCTGAATGGCAGGCATGCCACTCCAGCCGATGGCCACACCTGTCTGGCCACGCCGGAATGAGCGCCCGCAGGTATCGGTAACGATCACCCGGACATCTGCACCGCAGACCTCCCGTATGCCCTTTCGGATATCGGCGGCAGCCTCCATGGGGCGGGGCGGAAGCACGATGATCGTGCCCTCGTCAACGTTCGAGTTGTCAACCCCCGCGCGTACGCCGACATGTCCGTGGGGAAGCTGGCAGAGAAGAAACGGATATTCCAGAATGATGTCTTCGGATTCATCAAGAACCGCCTGGATAAACCGTGGATCTTCCCCGCACAGATCCCCGATCTCCACTGCCTTTGGCGTGGGGGTGATCTCCGAAAGAAGCCTGCAGAACCCTTGTGATTTCGAATAGACGGACGATGCCACACAGAGAATGTCCCCGTCTTCGATATCCACGCACCCGGCAATCAATGCAGGGAGATCGTCCCCTTTTTTAATCATCGGGAGTCCCTCCACCGGAATAATTTCGATACTCATTACAGGAGGATGCACATCGATGGTAGAAAAATGATTGTGTTTACTCCATCCTGCAGCCCCCACGCCGGAAGCGGCCCACGATAAGATTCATATACCCGGGGGAGAATGTATCGGTAACCTCATGTACCTTGTCATACGATGCCCGAATTGCGGTACATTCACCTATGTTGATCAGTATCAGGAATGGAAATTATGCGCCATATGCGGGGAAACCATCAATGCGAAACGCGCGCAGGTCTACCTCGACCTCCACAACCACCGTGATGCAGAGGCCGTCGTGCGCGAACTCGAACGGTTCCTTCACAGAACAGGAAAGAGTGATCTGAGCGAGGAAGAAAAAGCGAACCTGCAGACCGCATATGCCCAATGGATACGGGCAAATGCCCTATAACCAGGGCTTGCCGCACCCGGGGCAGATCATGGTGACCTTTCTTCCGCAATATGGACAGTAGAGCCCATTTTTTTCATGATAGATGAGTTCACGGCCGCACTTTCGGCAGTGAACGCTCGCTTCGTATCCACAGGTATGCCTGAGCATCAATCCATATATTTGAAGTTATTTATATAAAGTGTTCCCAGTCCGCGGGAGATATGATCCCCCGTAAACCTGGTCAGGAGATGCTCGCCCCTCTGCTCCGTCCCTTCGTTCCTGAAGGTCGGCAGCATATCATGGACGGTTCCCAGTACGGTACAGGTCCCGCCGGTCATATTGCCGCATGGGCGGGAACAGTCGCCTTTTATGAGAAGAGTCCCGTCCTTCATGTCGGCACCCGGCATGTCGCCTGCATTTCCGTGTATGACAATTTCGCCACCGGCGAGGGTCTCTCCGGCAAACTCTCCCGCATCTCCCATTATCTCGATTGTGCCTCCCTGCATACCGTGTTTCTCCCCGCGATAGCCGGACCCGACATAATCCGCCGCATCCCCGTGGCAGATGATCTTACCGCCATTCATCTCACGGCCCAGCCACGAATCCGCATTGCCCAGTATTTCAATCACGCCATCGCTCATGAAATTGCCACAGTGCATGCCGATATCACCTTCGATGGTGATCCTGCCCCCGTCCATATATTCACCGATGCGTTTGATATGGGAACTGTCGCCACGGATGATGATCTCGACCTTATCGACCGAATTTGCATGGCCATCCCGCCGGATGTGAAACACATCCCGGATATCGAGTTTCTTATTCCCCTTCCAGACATAGAACGTCCGTTCCGGGCCGACGAAATTTTTCGGGACGATACACTCCGCTTCAATGGGCAGGTTCGGGCGATGGCGTTCCCTGACTTCCATGATTACTTTCATAAGGTCGCCTCCGTCTCAATGCAGATATTCCGTACCGTGTATTCCTCCTGGACCGGATAGTTCGCCATGCGCATGGAGTAGTACTTGTTGAAACAGTCGATAAACGCCTGATCATGGTTCATATCATAGTTGTCGGGCACCCGTGGGCGTACCCAGAAGGTGCGGTTCGAGTTGTCGATGGAACAGGTTCCCTTCCGGGACACGACATTGCCCAGTTTCAGGGTGTAGTCGGTCGTTGAAAATCCATTGATGATCGTTTCATAATCCGTGGTGGGATCGGTTGATGAAACATCGATGGGATAGATGGCGATATCGGCGTCGGCGCCTATCCCGAGGTGCCCCTTCCCGTACTCAACTATGCCGAGCGCCTTTGCCTGTGCCGCCCGGGTCGCGATGGCAATCTCCTCCCAGTCCAGTTCCCGGTCGAGGGCGGGAAGGGAGACCCTCGATTCCGTTGCAGGATCGACGGTTGCAAACTCCGCGTCACGGTACTTCTTGCTCATCAGAAGCGCCATCACCTCCGGGTACCTGACAAATGGTGCCCCATTCGGATTGTCGGTTGCAAGGATGCACTGCCAGGGGCTGTCGACCAGAAGTGCAAGTTCCAGGCCGATGGCCCACATGACGGCATTGACCAGGTTCTTTCTGCGGTAGAGAACGGGGATGATGCCCGAGCCCGTCTCAAGTTCAACATCATGGTTGCTCCACTTGTTGTGGTACAGCCGGTACAGGTTGAACTCCATCGGGCCATCGGCGGTCATGGTCGTGGTCTTCCCGAACATCACCTGACCGGTGTCGATGACGATCTGGGGTTTGTTGTTCACGGAACGGGCGATATCCTCGGCTTTGGAACAGAAATCATGCCACGATGTTCCCCCGTAGGAATGGAACTGCACGTGCGTTGAATACAGTGACTGCCTCTTCTCATTCAGGTCGGGAATCGAGTTGTACGTATCGAGGGTACAGAGATAGTTCCCCGGTTTGCCGAGGTTGTTGCAGTGAAGGTGCACCGAATGGGGAAGATTGAGCATCTCATTGGCCTCAATCATCCCGGTGATGATCTCCCGGGGAGAGACATTGAAATGGTCGATCTTGTCATTGATGCAGGAGATATCGTTGCCAAATCCCCATGCCTCGGTGCCGCCGGGATTCGTCAGTTTGACGGCAAATCCCTTCGAGGCGGTAAGATACCAGGCAAGAACCCCTGCCAGGCGCTTGATGTCGCCATTGCCAATGGCTTCCAGGGCCTGCCAGTTGCCGTCGAAGAGGGTATTTGCCATACAGTCCTGGAGCGGCGTGTACTGGAATTCCTCGTGGGTATGCCGTGCCTCCATCGGCGCCATGGCGCCCTCCAGCAGGGTGGTATACCCCATACGGGAATACCGGTAACTGTTGCCGTACGTGGTCGGGACACTGAATCCCGAGGTGGCGTGCATATCGCCCTTCCGGGTCGTCCTGCCGGCCCGCATGTCCTCGGGGCTCATGTACCTGCCGAAGTTCACCTTCGTCCCGCAGATATGGGTATGGGAATCGATGCCGCCGGGAAGGGTCAGCATGCCATGGGCATCGATGACGTCGGCCGCACTCCCGACCGATTCGACGATCCTGCCATCCCGTACGGCGATATCCATGATCTCGCCGTGAATACCATTGAGGGGATCGATCACGTACCCGTTTTTTACGAGAAGCTCACTCATTGCCACTGCACCTCCAGCATCTTCTCATACATTTTCGACAGTATCTCCGTATCGCTCGGATAATCCGACTCCAGCGCTTTTTTCACCTTCAATGGAATGCCGTCCATGCGGTACGCCGTTCCCTCGGCATCGATGCCTGTTACCGCCACCGGGATCTGAAGATCGGCGACGCTGGTGGTAAGGGTCTGGAACGGGTCGATGACGATTGTGGGAATGTCTTTCATATGTTCGACGCATGCCCGCGGGAAATGCGCACCCGGGTCGCTT
>JBFFLM010000024.1:0-9766 GCA_041554835.1 Methanogenium sp. | reverse complement strand
CAAGCGGCTGAACCGCCTTTATCCCCAGATGTCCGGCAACCTCACGGCACATCTGGGCATTTGAACCCCAGCAAAGGAGGCAGATCTCGGCATCAGGATTTCCATAAATTATTACCGGACGCAAATCGGAGATTTCCTGTCGCATGGCGGGAAGTTTCCGCATCTGTTTTTCTATGCACTGGGCGACTCCTTCTGGCGTATCCGTCGATATGCCACCGGGATTATGCGTCTTGCTGTTAACTTTGACTGTTACCCCCGCATCTCCGGGGATGGCATAGGCAGAGACACCATCCTCAGTATCTGTATACCGTGCATACAGCCCTTCCAGATTTCTATCATTCATAGGCTGAGCAGGGATAGTATCAGGCAGAGCGGAGGGTTCCACCGTGTAGGTGCTTTCAGCCAGATTCTTGTCCGTCAGGATAATTGACGGCACCTGATACTTCCATGAAAGCCTGAGTGCATGTGCGGCACACTCATAGCCCTGCGCCGCATCACCGGGTGCGAAGATAAACCGGGGAAATTCTCCATTCCCCGCATGTATTGCATAATGGAGATCGGCCTGTGCAGTATAGGTGGGTGTTCCGGTTGAAGGCCCGACACGCTGGGCAAGAATGACCGTGACAGGAAGCTCGGCGATCGCTGCAAGAGATAACCCTTCCGTCATGAGATTGAAACCACCACCTGCCGTCCCGGTTGCAGCCCTGAACCCGGCATAGGCCATGCCTACCGCCATATTCATGGCCGCAATTTCCGATTCTGGCTGAATAACAGTTATTCCGGCCTCTTCGGCAATTTCAGCGATATAATGTAGGATCCCTGTTGACGGACTCATCGGATATGCCACATACCCGTCCAGGCCTGTAGCTACCAGACCCAGAGCGATCCCTTCATTTCCCGTCATCAGTACCTTTTCACCGACCGGTTCTTCTGACACGAGAAATGCAGGATGGTTTTCAACATTTACTGCATCGTAGCCTCGCCGCGCAACACGCAGATTTTTCTCTATCTCATACGGCAGTTCTGACCGCAGAATATCCTCCACACAATCCCACCCGATACCGATAGATTTACAGAAAGCTGCAATTATGCAGGTATTTGCCATAACAGGCGAACCCCCCTCTTCCGTGACAATCGACTGAAGGGGAACGCCGGTCCCTTCAGCATTATGGATCAGGTCGGCATTGTACAGGATCACTGCACCTTTCCGTGCAGATGACCTGTGGTGCTTCAGGGTTGTTGCATCAAGAGCGAGGAGAACATCAATGCCGTCCCGGCGCCCGCCGATCGGATGATCAGCAATGCGTACAACGGAGAAGTTATGACCACCCCGTATCAGGGAAGGGTAGTCATAGTATATGTAGCAATAGAACCCCAGCCGGGTGAAGACCTTCGCAATCACCTGACCGGCACGATTGATCCCGTCCCCCGCTTTTCCACCAATAAGTACTGAATAATCTGCCATTGTCCAATTCCCCCGAGAATTTCATTCACACTATAAAGAATTTATCTGAACTTTTGGCGCAGAGAAAAAATAAGGGAGATTATTTCACAACAGGAGATGCATTTTCGTCAAACGGATTTGTACGCAGGGCAAGTGAGAACATATACGGATAGTTCTCCTTGAGATACTGCATGTAGTGTATCCATTCACGAACAAGTTCCTTGTACACCCGGTTAACATCCCCTTCGAGGTGAAGGCAGTCGGATTGGGGAAGACAGGTAAAATCCTCCCGCCGCCACAGCTCCTCATTCAGGTGGAATACAGCACTCAGAAGTTCGGTAAACGACTGATGTTCCAGAAGAACAGGATTTTCCAGCAATCTCAACATGAAATCACGCTTAGCCATAAGATACTCATGCAACTGCTCAAGGTCGAGGTTCTGTGTCTCAACCCGGTAGTCCCTTTTTTCAATCACACGGGAGATATCTGCAAACTGCACCTGATCCCAGTCATCACGTATCAGAAGTTCCTTTCGAAGGTCATCAGCCTCAGGATCATTGTCAGAGAGGACGACCAGAAGATGATTTCCTACCTCGGAAAAAAATGTCCCGATAACCATGTTGAGTTTCTGCATCTTTTCCCGTCTTGACCTGATGGTGAGAAGGCTGTTGAGCACAATTGTTACAAGAAGGACGTTAATCGGAAGAAATCCCATTGAATTGAAGAGATAATTCACCGTATCCTGAGGATTATGAAAAACTGCAAATTTCACCGAATATATGCAGGCAGAGGCCAGTATCAGAAAAACAGCCAGTTTGTATTCCCATTTAATTTTCGTAGTACCACACTCCGAATCTCATGTCAAAATAATGTTTCTGATAATATATCCGATAATGATAAATAGAAAATTTTCGTATGATAGACCATGAACACAAAATATTCTGTGATACTTCTCCTTCTGGTTACCGGACTGGTACTTGTTGCGGGATGCACCGACAGCTCTTCACCGGCAACGCCGGTCCCGACGCCCATTCCCACTTCACCCCCCTCAACCGAGACATCACCATCAGCACCCAATCTCGTTCCCAATCCAACAGATGTCGTACCCACAACCCTTTCTGTTACCGTCGCCGCATCAAAGGATCCCATTACTGGTGACATTGTTGTCACCTTCAATGGCGGAAAAGGGATGGATCAGGTAAATATCCTTAAAACAACCGTTATCGCATCGAATGGGAAGGTCACGGAAAAACCCCTGAAGGCAGAGATTAATTCTGAAGCCACCTTTACAGTTGCAGCCGGAGAAGCAACGACAGGTACAGACCGGGTCATGGCCAAGGTATGGTACAATGATGGGAGCAGTTACATCATCTATGATAAAATTCTCTCAAGGAACCGGACAACCTGAAGATCTGCTGGTGCACACCATCTTATCACCCTATTTTATTACCCGCCACCTGAGGACGACACCCTTGTCCATGGGCACCGATTCAACGAGTTCAAGAGCCGGAAATTCAGATTCAATAACGAATCCGTTGCCGTCTACAGGAGTTGGCGCATCAGCGCCCCCGATAACAACATTCCCGATACAGGTGATCATTTCATCAACCAGACCCTCTTCAAAAAGTCCCCAGATAAGCGTTCCTCCACCCTCGACCATCAGACGTCGGATGCCCAGACCCCCAAGATATTCCATTAACGCTGTAAGATGCACCTTCTCATCGCCGCATTCAACAACGTCAGCATATTTCTGTAGATCATGTATCCGGGCCGTATCGGCCTTACGCGAAACCGCAATGATTCTCTTACCGGCGCCTTTGTGAAGAATTTCTGCATCTACAGGAGTTCTCCCCGAACTGTCAACAACAATTCTCACCGGGTTTTCATCCACCCCCTCTTCGCGCCGGGCGGCTTTTCGTTCTTCAGACTTTACTGTCAGAGAAGGATCATCTGCAAGAATAGTCCCTATTCCTACCATAATCGCATCGCTGGCCGCTTTTATCTCATCAACCCGAAGAAAATCATGATCACCGGATATTCTGACCTGTCGTCGTTCATACGTTGAGAGCTTCCCATCGGCACTCATTGCAAGGTTGATCAATACATATGGACGCATAGGATAATGTATGCAGTGTGTTCATTTAGAGATTTGTTGTGCACATTTATGAACTAAATTGCAAATCAATTATCAAAATTATTAGAAATTCTATCCCCAATCCAACGATATATACTGGTAAAAACCTGAAAAATACCAAAATATCACTAAAATATCAAAGGATCAGTTCAAAGTAATATTGAGAAAAGTTGATATATTAGCCCCCATTCATAGTTAGTTAGATACGCAGGGTTGCCTATGATACACGGGGGATATGAATACAAAAATTTCGCAATCAGTGATGAGAATATATTTATCAGAATATGGGTAACCGGATCATTTGCTGCCGTTGCCCTACTGATGACCATCGAGGGATTTACCCTCTCCCCATCAGACATTTATCATTCACTCATCTACGTCTTCCCTCAACTCTTCCTCATTCCCATACTCCTCATTGCCCTGTGGTTCCCGGAAAGGAGTCTTCCTGCAACCCTCTGCCTCATCATTACCTACCTGTCGGTCACCAGTTGGTTCATAATTCATGGCACCCCTATTGATCCGGTAATCACCCTGATTACCTCAATCCTCTTCCTATGGGTAGTGATTGCGACCACTTCCCTCAAATCCGAAATACCTACAGCTAAAACAATAGCAAACGCATTGGAACACCTGAACATCGGCCATTTAACATGGGATAAAACATCACAGCGAATTATCGGATTTAATGGAAAAATATCTACAATTACAGGATTTTCACCTAGCCAGCTGAAATTTCTGACAGCAGGAGACATCCTTGGAACAATGCAGGAAGGAAAAGATCTGATACAAGGAATTCATGAGGACGATACAGCAGTAGATACAAAAATACGTTTTCTGGATCGCAATGGACAGATCCGAACCGTTCTGGTTTCATGTGCCCCCCAGGGAAGTACCATCGAATGTTCCGTCATAGAAATATCTGATGATATGGAGAAAAATTCCTCAAGAACAATAGATCTTACCTGTGAACTGAAACAGATTCTGGATTCATCCCTGAATGCAATTGTCATCCTTTCCACTGACGGCACAATCAACCGGTTTCACTGGTCACGACTGATAGATAAAGGGATCCCCCCCCAGACATTTATCGGAAGAAAAATTTGCGATTTGTTTATTGACGGTAATGAATGTATTTCATCCCTTAACACTATTCTTGCCACAAAAAAACCTGCAACCTTTACAGCAGATTTCAGGCTTGAAGAGGACGCAATCCCGGTACATGCAACCCTGACTCCATTCCTCGAAGATGACCAAATTACGGTGGTAATTGGATCAATGAACGAACCACTACAACATGACCGTTCCAGCGACTATGCAGGGCAGGCAGGAGATGACGCCATACGGTGGAAGAATTTTGTTAATGTAGCCGCACATGAACTCCGCACCCCACTCCAGCCGATTGTCGGATATCTCAATCTGATTATGGATGACGAAAGGGTCTCGACGACACTTGATGACGATACACTCCAGATGCTGAAAATCTGCCTTGAAAGTGCAGAAAGAGAACGGACACTCGTGGACAGAATGCTGGAACATGGAGTTCTCGACATCTACTCCCCACAACTAAGGTACTCCGCTTTTGAACTGAAAAACCTTGTCCAAAGCATACTCTACTCCAATTCCTATGAAAAATATGCCACCATTTCGCTTCTGATTCCGGATGACACCCTGCTGTATGCCGATCGTGACAGGATGTACCAGGTGATCGAAGGGATCATAGCCAATGCAATCCAATACAGCAAAGACCCCAGGATCATCACCATTTCGCACTCAGAAAGCGTGTCATCACATAGTGTTATGGTAAAGGATAACGGAAAGGGAATGGATTTGAATGAAATCACCCATATATTTGAGCCATTTTTTATCGGAGATACAAATGCGTTGAACCGCGAATTTGGGAGAATGGGACTCGGGCTTTCCATTGCACGTACCTACATAGAAATGCACGGAGGAACCATCCTAGTGGATAGTGTTTCAGGAAAAGGTAGCACATTTACCATCGTGCTGCCGAAAGTTTCAAAACAGGAGTAAGAGAATTCTTACTTTATTTTGCCAGGAGTAAATTCCAGGGATGCGGAATTGATACAGTATCGCATGTGGGTGGGCAGTGGCCCGTCATCAAAAACATGACCCAGGTGTGCCCCGCACCTTCGGCACCTGACCTCAGTTCTTGCCATTCCATACGAATGATCAGATCGAGTCTCAATGTTCTTTTCAGATACCGGACGGGTAAAGCTCGGCCAACCGGTCCCTGAAGCGTATTTGTCAGATGAGAAGAAGAGATCCGTCCCGCAACAAACACAGGCATATATCCCCTCATCGGCGCATTCATAATATCGCCCGGTAAAGGGTGCTTCGGTGCCCCCCTTTCGCGCAACCTCATACTCCTTTACCCCCAGGATCCGGAACCATTCCTCATCCGATTTTTCAACAGGAAGAACTTCAATGAACGTTTTTTGTCGCACATCAAATATTTCGAAACGCTTCGCCGTTTCCTCCAAATCAACACCCCTCCAGGAAAGGAAATAGTACTGGCAGGGAATAAATGTTCGCCCTAAATTTCAAAAAAGAAACCATGCCTCAGGCCGGATTTGAACCGGCGACAACCAGATCTTCAGTCTGGCGCTCTCCCAGTCTGAGCTACTAAGGCTTGAGATACAAGATTGTATCCCCAGGGTAATAAATTCTTTGATTTCGAAATAGCTCGCTATTTTTTTACGATGACAACCGGAAACACTCCATTTATGATGTTATCAACAAAAGAATTGATCAATGGGTACACGGGGATCAGGAACCGGGGATGGATTTTCTCATCTTATGAAATCAGTAGGGGAACGCAAAGGGCATGTCGTCCATCTCACGCATAATGATCTTGATGCGGCAGGATGCGATGCTGTCCATAGAATGCATCATGACAATGTATTCACCATCTGGGCATCAGTTGGAAAATTTCCCCACCTGCTATCCGCTCTTGCCGATGTTCCGGGAAAAGGGGATACACTAAGCATTAGTGATCTGGGATATTTCACTGGAGCCAGCGAAATACTGGAAAAGGCGCAGGCGAATAACTGGCGGATTGAATGGCGCGATCATCACCGGTGGACACCGGAAGAAATCGCATCTGCAACTGATTGTACAAAATATCTGAATGTCGATACGGAGATCTGTGCTACCGGGATTTGTGCACGGGACCTGATGCCCGGAAACACGACAGCCAGGGAAATTGCACGTGTTGTCTGTGATTATGATCTCTGGAAGCACCAGGACCCCAGATCAGCACCACTGGGACAGGTCTGCACCATCCATGCAAATCTAAATCAGGTGCGGGATCGACTCGCCCACGGAATACTCTCTGATGAGTGGATCCGTAAGGAATTTGCGGTGATTGAAAAAGAACGCGAGCATGCTATAAGTAAAAGCAAACGAAGGATGGTAATCCTCGGCAGCCGGTTCAGGATTGCCTTTGCACCACTTTATGGCTATCCCAGTGAAACCGCGCATGCAATACGCGATGAATTCTTCACAGATATTGAAGTGGTGTACGGTAAAACCGGAAGATTTTCCATCCGTTCCAAACCTCCCATAAGTCATCTTATCGCACGTGCCTTCAATGGAGGAGGACATCCACCTGCGGCGGGAGGAACGTTTTCATTTACCTTTTTCGACCGGGCATCTCTTGCCCTTACGAGAAAAAATCACCATTTCGAAGAGCTGGTGCAGGTTGCCGAAAAAATCCCCCTAGATGATGAAGATCAGTGAGGGCAGATAATCCAGGAGACATTCATTGTCCCGGAATGGAACCGTCCAGGAAATTGAGATAATCTACGCACAGAGGATCTCGCAGGGAAAAATCGGTTCAACCAAGGCTCACCAGATACCTTAAATCATTTGGAATCAGCATAAAAACGAATATTCTGCCCTTTTAGTGTAAATGAACCTCTATTCCTCATTTGTTACGAGGACAAATTCAATTCATAACACATAAAAGAACGGCAGACCAAAAATTCATTCTATGAGCCGTAATTGGTTGGGAACATTACTGGTTGTTATGGTCATTGTTGCTGTCGGTTTTGCCGGATGTACATCCGACGCCGATAAGCCCGCTGATGGGGCCACCCCCACTCAGGCTGAAGAAAAGACCGTATACATCGTTGGTATCGACGGGGAGTATCCCCCTTACAGTTATATTGACTCCGAAGGAAACCCACAGGGCTTCGATGTCGATTCTATCAAATGGATTGCCGAGCAGCAGGGCTTTGAAGTGGAGATTCAGCCCATTGCATGGGATGGGATTATTGTCGCTCTCCAGAACGGTAAGATTGACATGGTCTATTCCGGCATGACGATCACTGAGGAACGTAAGGAAAAGGTTAGTTTCTCTACGCCTTACTGGAAGATCAATCAGTCTGTCGCTGTTCATGAGGATTCAGGTTACACACTCGATGACTTCAAGAACGGAACCCTCGTCGTTGGAGGCCAACGCGGTACAACAGGACAGTTCTGGGTGGAAGAAAACCTCGTTGAGACCGGTCTCATGGACAAGGACAACCTGAAAACCTACGACAACTTCCCGCTTGTTGCAGAGGATCTCAAGAACAAGCGCATCGATGCTGCAATTTATGACAAACCCCCGATGCTTGATGCAATCGAAGGGAAACCTCTCGTTATTGTTGGGGAAATTGACACAGGTGAGGAATATGGCGTTGCGATACGCAAAGAGGACACAGAACTTCTCGAAACCATCAACGAGGGAATCACCAAATTGATGGCAGATCCATACTGGGAAGAGCTGAAAGTAAAGCACGGGATGACCGACTAAGGTGCTTTAAAAAAGGGATAATGAAGTGAATTTCACTTCAAAACCTCTATTTTGTACAAGGATTTAATACTGAGTGAACGCAATGCGCATCCACACAGGAATACATCTCCCATACGGAGAACCATTACGTGAGAGGCGGTGAGTGACTGATGGATCTCATCGACATACTCATTGAATGGTTCCCTTACCTGATATCTGGAATATTTGCAACATTGGGTCTTGTTGCATCAGCTCTTGTTATCGGAGTATTGGTTGGACTTCCCATGGCCCTGGGACAGGTGTATGGAAAATTTCCGGTTCGGGCGGTTGTTGGGATCTACGTCTGGTTCTTCCGCGGCCTTCCCGTGCTTGTTTTGCTATTTCTCTTCTATTTCGGTATATTCCCGGGTCTCGGACTGGATCTTCCGGCGTTCTTCGTCGGAGCCACAGTGCTTGGGCTCAGGGGAGCAGCCTACCAGTCACAGATTTTCCGCGGAGCTATTCAGTCGATCAGTGAAGGGCAGATGATTGCAGCACGGTCCCTTGGAATGACACGCCTCCAGGGAATACGCAATGTCATACTCCCACAGGCAGTGCGGATAGCACTCCCCGGCTGGTCCAATGAATACCCCAACATTCTCACCGATTCAGCGATATGCTATGCGATCGGTGTTGCAGAACTTCTGACGCGAACCTCCCAGATCGTATCACAGACATATGTTACGATGCCGATATACCTGGTCTGTGCAGGAATCTTCATCCTGCTCAACTATGCAGGCCTGAGAGTGCTTCATGAAATAGAGAAAAAGGTGGAAGTCCCGGGATTCGGGACAGGAGCAGCATAATTATGGCAGACGAAGAATACATCCTCAGGGTGGAAAACATCCACAAATCGTTTGGGGAACTCGAAGTCCTCCGGGGCGTCACCTTTGACGTAAAAAAGGGCGAGACCATCTGTTTTATCGGACCTTCCGGGACAGGGAAAAGTACCCTCCTCAGATGTATAAACCAGCTGAACAAACCGGATGCCGGGCATGTCTGGCTCCATGGCGAAGAGGTCACAAACTCCGGCAACCGAATCAATTATTTCCGGCAGCGCATAGGAATGGTCTTTCAGAATTTTTTCCTCTTTGATCATCTGACCGCACTGAAAAATGTCGAGATTGCACTCATTAAGGTCCGGGGAATGGACCCCAAAGAGGCCCGTGAAAAGGCGCTCTATGAACTGCGACAGGTTGGCATGGAAAAATGGGCAGAACATTATCCTGCAGAGCTTTCCGGCGGTCAGGCCCAGCGTGTCTCCATTGCCCGCGCCCTTGCAATGGACCCCGATGTGATCCTCTTTGATGAACCCACCTCTGCACTGGACCCTGAACTGACCCGTGAAGTT
>JBFFLM010000023.1:0-9772 GCA_041554835.1 Methanogenium sp. | reverse complement strand
TTATACCGCCGCTATTGATGCATATCCGACTACCTGATTCAAGTCACCGGAGACGTCCCCGCTTGTTGCATATTCTATCAGACGTCCCTCTGTGGCTCCGAGATGCCGGCATACCTCGGTAAGGACTGCTATGGGCCCATACCCGCATGCCGTCAATTTTTTCTCGACTAATCTTTTATAAAACTCTTCAGTATTTAAATTATGAAGTGCGTCGATCACATAGTGGTCATCGGCACGTGCAACGGCGTCGGGGATATAGTGGGAAAAATCGCTCGATGCGATGATGCGAAGATCACCGGAATATGTATCCAGAGCCTCAATGACCCGCGCTGCAAGGTCCATTGCACTCCCGTAATCCTGATGTCCCATCAGGATGGGGGTGACTTTCGCCCCGGGGAACCGATGCCGGATAAACGGCATCTGAACTTCCAGTGAATTTTCCCGGGCGATCATTGCCTCATCGCTCTGCAAAATACCCAGCGACCGGCTGAGATCCCCGTCAGATTCGACCACCCCGACAGGAGTTCCCCAGTCCACCGCAGAAGTGCAGGTCGGATATCCGGCATGACTCGGGCCGATGAGCACAAACGTTCCGGTAAATTCAGGCGGAATACAGGAATAGGAGACCGCCTGGACCCTTCCGGAATACGGATATCCGGCATGAGGGGCAACAACGCCATAGCAGTCGTCCACACCATGTGCCCGGGAAAGAAAAAAATCCATCAGGGAAGATAATTCGGAGGGGTCATCCGGGTAAAACATCCCGGCAAATGACGGACGACGAACAACCATCCTTGCTCCCTGATAGTATGACTGGTCGATAAACGACTCAGAGATCGATTTCGAAGTCTTCCTGAACGAGCGAGGTTCCTATACCGTGCTCTTTCAGTACTTCGCGCGTCAGGAGATAGTAAACCATTGAGAGTGCTTTACGCCCTTTGTTATTCGTGGGAATAACGAGATCGATGTATTTTGTGGAATTGTTCGTATCACACAGCGCCACAACGGGAATACCGGTCTGTACAGCCTCTTTGATCGCCTGTGCATCTCCGGTCGGGTCCGTGACGACAACCAGACGCGGCTCAAGGAATCCATCCATATTCGGGTTGGTCAGGGTGCCGGGGATGAAACGGCCGACCTTGTGCATGCCGCCGATTGCCTGGGCAAACCGCTTGGCCGGATACTGCCCGTACTGGCGTGAGGTAACGACCAGAACCTCTGCAGGGTTGAACTTGGCAATAAACTGTGCGGCAGTCTTAATCCTGCTGTCCGTTTCCCGGATATCAAGAATGTACAACCCATCCCCGCGCACGCGGTAGATGAATCTCATCATATCATCGTTCTTCTGCTGTGTTCCGATGTGGACACCAGCAGCCAGGTATTCCTCGACCGGAACAAGTGACTCAGTCAGCTCAATTTCCATTTCATTTGAGTTCACGATATCAACTCCTCAATTCGTATTAGTTCATTCAGTTTTGCAATGCGTTCTCCGCCAACGACACCGGTCTTCAGATAAATACATCCGAATGCCGTTGCGAGATGCGCTATGGTTTCATCGGTGGTTTCGCCGGAGCGATGACTCATTACGGTTTCCATACCATATGAATGTGCCATCTTTATAGCCTCATAGGTATCCGTAAGGGTTCCGATCTGATTTGGTTTAATGAGAACGCAATTGGACGCATCCGCCTCTATACCCAATTCAATGCGCTCAACATTCGTAACATAAAGGTCGTCACCACAGATAAGACATCGGTCTCCCACCTGCTCGGTCAGTGATGAAAACCCTTCAAAATCCTCTTCCTGGAGGGGATCTTCCACATAGGCAAGTTCATAGCGATCAACAAGACCGGCGAGATAGTCCACCTGATCCTCGGTAGACCGGCGGGCATCACGGTAGGCATACGCGCCGTCCTTCCAGAGTTCGCTCGCCGCCACGTCAATGCCCATGCGGATCTCTATCATCAGCTCATCCGATACCGTATTGACGGCTTCCTGGACGAGATCAAAGGCTTCGATATCCTGGATTCGGGGTGCCCAGGCACCTTCATCGCCCTTGCCGCATCCTTTTCCGCGGGAGATGAGAAGTTCTTTTATTTCCCGGTGAACGGCAGCATTGGCAAAGACACCTTCTTCAGAATTCATCGCACCGGTCGGCACGACGAGGAATTCCTGGATGTCGGTTGCATTTTCTGCATGAGCACCGCCGCCGATGACATTTCCCAGCGGATACGGCGTGTCAACCGCAAATGTACCGCCAAGGTACCGGAATAACGGCAGCCCGAGTGACGCGGCTGCCGCCTTTGCCGATGCCAGGGAGATAGCGACCGCAACATTCGCTCCGATGGTTGAAAAGTCAGCGGTTCCGTCGATTTCCCTGAGTATTCCATCAAGGCATGGCTGATCAGTAACTTCCGCCCCCAGAAGGATGGGAATTACCGTTGTCTCTGCATCTGCAATAGCCTCCCGCGGGGAACGGACTTTTGCCTCATACATCCCTGTACTTGCACCGGATGGTGCCGCAGCACGTCCGGAAGCTCCTTCTGCCACAACCTCTGCTTCAACCGTTGGATTGCCACGGCTGTCGAGAATAGTTCTTAAATTGATCTGCTGAATTTGCGCCATTCAATCACTTCGCTCTTTTTACCGTGATCGGAATTACATCTTTACGGAATTCTTCATCGGCAATCTCAAGAGGATCAATCGCATCAGTCTGGATCAGAAGAGGAGCTCCCATCGAAATCTGCAAAGAACGTGCTCCGACGATTCTTGCTCTTTCATAACGGGTAAATGATTCCATTATCTCTCCAAAATTTCAAAATGGGGTCGCTGAGATTTGTACTCAGGTTACAGCATCCCGAACGCCATAGGATGGCCAGGCTACCCCACGACCCCCTGCAAACATACATCTTTACTGGAACGGATTGAGATCATCGATAATCTCTTTGTGCGCTAACAACATGCGTCGGCAACAGTAGCGCGAAAGTCCGAGGTCGTCGAGGATCTCTTTGGGATCCTCGCCTGCATCTCTCCTCTGCCTGAACTCTTCCCAGGAGGAGGAGATGACTTTCCCGCAAGTAAAACATCGGACTGGAATCATGTAAACGACTCTCTATAGATTATACCTGTCTAACGATAAGACTTTTGGAATTTCGCACGTGCACCACGGCCATGCGGCTTCTTTGCTTCCTTCTGACGCGAATCATTCACCAGGAGTGTACGGTCATATGCCAGGTATACATCCTTGATCTTCGGGTCATTGTGCCACTGTACAATTCCACGGGCAAGCGCAGTCCGCACTGCCTCTGCCTGGCCCATGAAACCGCCGCCGTTGACGTCGACATTCACGTCGATGCCGTCGATTGCTTCCGGTACCAGGAGGAGCGGTTCGGAAATTTTCATCCGGATCAGCTCGGTCCCGAAGATTTCCAGCGGAACTGAATTGATCCTGACGCGGCCCTTTCCTTCACTGAGCGTTGCACGCGCAATAGCAGTCTTCCTCTTACCGCTTGTGTTAACTACTTTCGTCATATCTTCTCACCGCCTTTAAAACTTTGCTCCAAGCCGGGTGCTGACCTCGCCGAGAGTGATGAACTTTGGCGTGGAGAGACCGTCGATGTGTGCCTGTTCAAGAACTTCACGTTCAACGTCCATGAACGCTTCAGGAACACCGACATAGACCTTTACTTTCTCCAGGGCTTCGGAACCACGCTTGCGCTTGTAGGGAACCATGCCCCTGATCGTACGCTTGAGGATGTGATCCGGTCTGCGCGGGTAGAAGGGACCTCCTTCACGCGATCCACGCTTGCGCTTGTGGTCGTAATCAGCAATGATGCTGGCCCGGGAACCGGACACGACACACAGTTCAGCGTTGACTATGGCAATTTCTTCACCTTCAAGCGTACGTTTTGCAACAATGCTTGCAAGTCTGCCGAGGCGAAGACCTTCTGCGTCAATTACTGTCACCATTCATCTCACCTCAGAATCCTTACCTGCGAACCTTTGGGGTTGTTTGCGACAAGCTCTTCGATTGTCATGCATGTCCCATTCGCACCGGTGATTTTATCCACTGCAGCAGCACTGAAGTTGAGTGCTGCAACAGAAACGCTCTGATCAATCAGTCCGCTGCCGAGCACTTTTCCGGGAACAATGATGATGTCCCCATCGCGTGCGTAGCGGTTGATCTTGCTGATATTTACTTCAGCATAATTATTGCTCGGCGCTTCCAGCCGTTTTGCAATCTCACGCCAGACTCCGGCCCCGCTGTTTCGGGAAACCTCCTTGAGCATATAGATGAGGGCAGAGTGGCGCGGGTTCGTCTTTGAACTAGATTTAATCATTTCCATTTCCTCCAGAAATGTCGCTTAAAACATCCACCAGGCTTTCTGATTTTGACTGTATCTCCCGAAGTGCCCGTTCGACTATCTCCTTTACCGGAAGGGAACCGTCGCTTTCCACGACGAAGATGAACCTTGTCTCGTCCGGAGTGATGTGTATCGCCGGTTCGTCCCAGGTTCCTTCCGATTTACATATCCTCTCACAGAGGCGACAGAGTGAACAGTCTTCGAGTTTTCCTTCGACAACCCGTGCCGAGTCCTTAACCACTTCAAGAACGCCACGCGGACATTCATCAATGCACATCCCGCACCCGTCGCATTTTTTATCGACGGTGATGATCGGGTATGCCTTATAGCCGCACACCAGAGTAGGCTGCCATTTCGCATGTGAAGTTCCCTTTCCAAGGACGGCTCGCGCCTCGAGAACAACCTTCTGCTCCTTTTCAAGCTTGACAAGGGGAATGCTGTCCACAACAGGGGCTGCCTGCGGATTCTGCGGAATGAGATCACTGGAATAGACCGTTTTCGGTCCTTCCACACTAAGCGTATAGATAGCTGTACAACTGGAACATCCTTCGCCACCGCAGGAACATGCCTCCTTGAGGACATATTCGTCAAGATCGGTCCTGAGAGGGATCAGACCAAGGCGGTGAGCCAGTATTTCGTCAAAGAGTGCGCTGTTATTGTCGTAGATGAATACATCCTCGATGGCAAGCGTCGGGACTTCTCCGATCATTGTTCTTCTGAGGGTATTTGCAAATGCGTAGGTCGCATCCCTGAGAACAAAGCGGGCGACGGTGTCATCAAGCCTGCTGAATGAAATCTGCATTAATCAGACTCTCCTGCCCCTTCTCCCACCTTTGGCACGAATGCTGTCGTGGGGTACGGGTGTAACGTCTTCAATACGTCCGATACGCATGCCGGCCCGGGCAAGTGCACGTATTGCTGCCTGCGCTCCAGGACCGGGGCTTCTCTGCTTCCCGCGGCCAGGGGCACGAACCTTGACGTGCAATCCGACAATGCCTTTTTCCATTGCCTGGTTTGCCACATTCGTTGCCATCTGCATTGCTGCATAGGGCGAGCTTTCATTTCTCGCCTGCTTGACTACCATTCCGCCGGAAGACTTCGTGACAGTTTCAGCACCGGAGAGATCGGTGACAGTGATGACCGTATTGTTAAATGAAGCATAGATGTGTGCTATTCCCCATTTTTCGCCTTTTTCAGCCATTAACTACGACCTCCTTTCATGATTCTCTCCCTTTCGGGGTGAACCTCGTTCGTGAGCGGAGACGGACCATAGTATTCAATCCTGTCTTCTTCGTCGCGCTTTACGCGGTAGCCGGGGATCGTCAGTTTCCTTCCGGAAATTGCAATGTGGCCATGGGTGATGAACTGGCGTGCCTGTTTCGGTGAACGGGCAAGACCCCTGCGGTACACAAGTGTCTGGAGGCGGCGCTCAAGCTCGTTTTCGGTCTTGAGTGCGAGCACATCGCCGATACCTGCGGTTTCGCCAAGAAGCCCATACCGGTGAAGGTGACCGAGCAGTTCATTCTGCTTTCTTTCAATCAGGACTTCATTGGTGGATGAAGACTTGAGTGCAAGAAGCTCACGAGCCAGACGGCGGTATTTACGAAGCGTACTCTGTGCTTTCCAGAGTTCCCTCTTGTTTCTCAGACCAAAGTCAATAACCAGACGGGTCTCATCCTCAATACGGGACTTTTCAAAGCGGCGTTTCGGCGTTTCGTATGTCTTGTGGTTCTGTCCTGGATATCCCATTTACTCCACCTAGGCCTTCTTTCTCCGCACGCCGACGGTAGTTCCGGTTCTCCCGGTCGACTTCGTGCGCTGTCCACGGACCTTCTGTCCGGTCTCATGGCGAATTCCACGATAGCTGCGGATCTTTCTCATCCGGTTGATATCGTCCTCGATTGCCATACGCAGATCGGTGCCGAGAAGCTGCTTTGCTTCGCCGGTGTAGACATCCTTCTGGCGGTTCAGCATCCACGTAGGAACGTGGCTTGTATAATTCGCTACAACATCGCGAATCCGGTTGACGGGTTCATCGTCAAGAAGACCAAGGGTTGCGCGCGGGTCAACATCAGCAAGCTGTGCGATGACCCTTGAGGTGTGCATCCCGATTCCTGCAAGTCCGGTAAGTGCAATCTGGACTGCTTTGGTCCCGTCAAGGTCCGTATTCTCGATACGTACGAAATAATTGATCTCTTGTTCTTCCATTCGGTTAGCCTCACAATGAGATCTACTCTGAAGCGTTGAGAGAGGGATTTGAACCCTCGAGTCCCGCAAGGGACACGGGGTTAGCAACCCCGCGCCATGCCTGGCTTGGCTATCTCAACAGAGATAATCTCGCATCGTTACGACACTCGCAACACATTTCTGTGCTGCTACATGAATGTTACCTTATATTTTGTGCTGAGAATGATATTAAGGATTGTGGTTCTTCTCTGCGATACACCACTCCCCCGTGCGATTCTGTGCTGCAAAAAATGGGAGGGTGTTCAGAGGGCAACCAGAAGTGCCTCTTTGGTGATGATTCCGGCGACTTTACCGTCTCTCGTCACCGGAATCGAACTGATGTTCTTTCCGACGATGAGGTTGATAAATTCTGAAACATCAACCGAACTCTCGAGCGTGAGAGCAGGCGAGGTCATGATGTCGCCGACGAGAATATATTTTACCTGATTGTCCTGGTGTTTGGGGTCGACCTGTTCCCTGAAATCCCGCATCGCCCGCGCGACATCAGTTTCGGTCACAATACCGAGGATATCTCCTTCCTCCACGACGACGAATTTGGTGGCTTCTTCGTCAATCATGCGCCTCCTCAGGTGGATAACGCGTTCATCCGGCCCGATAACCGAAGCATTCTGCAGAAGACTCCCGGTGCTGGTCTCGGGTTTCATAACCTTCAGGAGGTCCGTCGCGTCGACTTTCCCGATAAGGTGGTGCTCATTGTCAAGGACCACCACGACTTTGTACTTCTGCAGGAGCGGAATGAGAATCTCGGCCTCTTCATCAGGATAGACGGAGGTGAATTCTTCATTCGTTTTATTGGCCACGTGTATCTTCGTTGGTGACAGCGACGACGTTTTCTTGCTTCCAAGAGTTTCTGCGATTGCCGCCCTCGATATAGTACCCATGACCCCGCCATTGTTGGTAACAATCAGCGGGTCAAGACCGTCGGCAAGCATTTTATCCAATGCTTCCGTAATGGGCGCAGATTTCGCAATAGTGATTGGCTTGGACATAACGTCTTTTACAAATAGTTCGTCACTCATTTTTGCCACTTCCTGGATTATTCTACACATTAACCCCGCCGGACAGCATCTGCTGCCGGGCAGGCGATATCCTTTCGGCGTTGCTTCAGGCACCGTCCATGTCCCACAGCGGAACAGTGCCGGATTGATTCCGCACCATCATTGAACGTTACGGCATTTGTACATTGTGGTGATGCTTATGAAAGGGCGGGGCAGCAAACCTGTCGCCACCCTTCATACCGGGGCGGTTACATCTCCCGGTTGAGCGCCCTGACCATGTCAAATTCGGTGACTATCCCGACGAGGCGGGCATCTTCAATCACCGGGAATGCACCGATGCCACGTGAAATCATCATTCGTGCCGTCTCCCCGATATTCATATCCGGCGTTGTCGTATACAGCTCTCCGCTGATGAGTTCGCGGATGGGAAGATTCATGATATCATCGGCATTTCCGGTCTCCATGCCGGAAAAGGCATCGCCGTTACCCAGAAACCGCATGACATCCATTGCCGTTACAATGCCGAACAGCACCTCCCCGCTGACCACCGGCAAACGCCTGAATTTCCGTTTTACCATTTCACGGGTAACATCGGAGATCTTCGCATCGGGTGATGTGACATAGGGTGAGACCGACATCACTTCCTCGACCGTAAGGCTGCTTTTGAACGTCGACAGGACATTGAGTGCATCACGTTCCGTAAAGATGCCGCAGAGAACCATCTCCTTGTCCACAATAGGCAGGCCCCCGTGCCCGGACGTAAGAATGCATTCGACGGCGTCACTGAGATCAGCGGAGGTGGGAAGGGTCTTAATCCCGGTCGACATGATCTTTCTGACCGGTTCATTGACGGAGGCAATCAGATTGCCATGGTGTCGCCCGCGAACAAGGTTGTATTTCTGCCCGCCACCCATGAAATCGATGATATCCCCTGCCGTAACCAGTCCCTTGAGCTGCTGGGTGCCGGGATCGGTCACCGGAAGCCTTCGAAAACCGCGGCGGATCATCTCTTCCACAGAACCGATAATACTCATCGTCGAAGGAACGGTATAGACATTCTTCGTCCCCAGGGAAAGAAGCTCATTATGCTTCCCCGAACGGTGAGACTGCAGTTCCACCGAACCTCCCGGATTTTTTCCGGGGCTTTGTATCCTCTTATCATTCACCCTGCTGTGTTGATTGTTCCTGTTCATTCATATTCACCCGATAAGGAGAGTGCCCGTAGGATGTCCTGTCTGGATATGATTCCTATTACGCTGCCATCCGGTTCGATCACCGGAAGTCGGCCGATATTATGTTTCATCATTGCCCCTGCAGCATCCCTGACCGTGTCGCCCCTGAATGCAATTATGGGCGGTGTCACCATGATCAAGCGGACCGGAGTTTTGTGTTGAGCGGCGATGGAATTTCTGATATGACCCTGCAGAAGTTCGCGCCGGGAGATGATGCCGACGATCTCATTTCCTTCCCCTCTGACAACCGGGAGGGCATCATACCCGCTCTCGGTGATCATGGCATATACCCGGTACAGGTAGTCATCCTCCCGGCAGGTGACGACCCGTTTGGTCATATAATCCTCAATAAGCCCGGCGGGATTCTGGCGGGAAATTATCACCGGAAAGAGATCCGAGAGCAGGACGGCGCCAAGCAACTCACCATTTTGTCTGATGACGCCGGCACTGTCCGTTCGTGCATCCCTGATGATCCTGAGTGCCTCTTCAACCGACATATCCCCGTATACGACGGGAGCCTCCCGCATCAGTGAGGCGAGAGTCAGATTTGACCGGGTGTCCGTCACCATGAGGACATCCGAGATGTCAATGATGCCGGCGAGATGTCCTGCGGCATCCTGAATATATAATTCCCTGAAGTCATCCTCACGGAGAAGCTGACGCGCTTTTGTAATCGGATCGTCGGATTTCAGGGGGGGTAATGTCTGCATCAGGTCGGAGACGACCTTCATAGAGGCTCTTCCTCCGACCGACAACCCGGACACAGCATCCTGCCGTCCACGGACTTGAGGTCGTCCGACATACATTCGCATTCATCACAAATGCCGGTGATTATGTCGTCATAACGGTTTATCTCGATGAGGTTTGCCATAATTTCGTTCATTTCATTGGAAACGGCAAGAATATCACGGACCGTTACGATGCCGGTGAC